>NZ_WOGU01000053.1:0-937 GCF_009735315.1 Kocuria sediminis | reverse complement strand
GCGGCGTACTTCATGAAGTCCCCGCCCGAGCAGCAGGCCGACGACACCGCCCGGGCCAACCTCGAGGCCTTCATCCGGGGCGAGCGCGAACGCTGAGCAGCGCCCCTCCCGGGCCCCCGGATCACCCCACGGAGCACCTCGCGGAGCACCGCCGCACCGGTGACATGAGGTCCTTCCCGAGCTCCGTCGGCGTGGACCCGCTCATGCCGTCGACGCCGCCCTCCTGGGCCGGCGGGCCTCGCGCCCTCGACGCCGGAAAGGGCCGGGGAACCGGCAGGAATCCTGCCCTGTGCAACGTGAGTCACACTGCGCAACATTGTCCGCGGGGCCCGCCGCGCCCTCGGGAATCACGGCGACCCCGGGACCGGGGCAGGAAAAGTCGTCCGGAATGCTTGACAGGCCAATGTGGGACGCATCACGCTGAACCTCACAATATGAAGCACGTTGCGCAATACGCGGCAACGAGCCGAGAGGTCCACCCGCCCGGCGCCGCACTGCTGTTCCCGCACCCACTGAACTGAAAGGGGTCCTTCATGGAGTCCCTCGTCATCGTCGGAGCCTCGCTGGCCGGTCTGTCGGCCGCGCGGGCGGCTCGCAGCCTCGGGTTCGGCGGGCGCGTGGTGATCATCGGTGATGAGCTGCAGCGTCCCTACGACCGTCCGCCGCTGTCCAAGGACTTCCTGGCCGGGCGGATCGAGGTTGCGGATCTGACCCTGGAGACCGATACGGAGGCCCTGGACGCGGAGTGGATCCTCGGGACCCGGGCGGTGTCCTTCGATCCGTCCACCCGCACGGTCCACCTGGCCGACGGCACCACCGTGCACGCCCCCGCCCTGGTGATCGCCACCGGCGCCTCCCCTCGGACCCTGCCCCAGATCGCCGACGCGACCAACGTGGTGAGCCTGCGCACCATCGCCGATGCGCAGAAGCTGCGCGA
>NZ_WOGU01000052.1:0-941 GCF_009735315.1 Kocuria sediminis | reverse complement strand
CGGAAGACGGCCTCGTCCACGTAGCTGGATCCGGGCAGGGTGGAGATCAGGGACTCCGAGACAACATTGGTCGACAATTCGCGCTCCTAGGGTCAGCAGAAGAGGAAGAGAAGAGACGAAAGAACGAGGAAGAACAGGACAGGTGCTGCGGACGCGGGGTGGCCGGTGGCTCAGACCGCGGCCGGCAGCGCGGCGGGCAGGGCGGTGGTGCGGGTGGTGGCCTGGGGGTGGGCGGCGGCGGTGCGGGCGGCGGCCGTGGCGCGCTTCTCGAGGGTCTTGCGCCAGCGGCAGAAGAGCTTGGTCTGGTTCCAGGCCAGCACCGCGACCGGGTCCTGGCCGGTGTAGTAGACGGCCAGGAAGGACGGTCCCTGGGGGTCTCCGTGCTCGTAGACGATGCGCTCGGCCCCGGCGGCGTCGCCGGCGAACTGCAGGCGGGTGCCGTACTGGTCGGACCAGAAGTAGGGGGGCTTCACGGCCGGCAGGGTCGCCGGGTCCGCGCCCAGCAGCGCCCCGACGGCGACCGCGGGGCGTTCGGCGGCCCCGGTCCAGTGCTCCACCCGGTGGTGGCGCCCGGCGGCGGGGTCCCACCAGGCGGCGCAGTCGCCCACGGCCACGACCCCGTCGACGCTGGTGGCCCCGACCGCGTCGCAGAGCACGCCGTTGCCCAGCTCGATCCCGGAGCCTTCCAGCCAGGCGGTGTTGGGCACGGCCCCGATGCCCACGACCACGACATCGGCGGGCAGCACCCGCCCGTCGGCCAGGTGCACCGCGCTGACGGATCCGTCGGTGCGGGTGAAGTCGGCGATGTCGGCCCCGCAGACCAGCTCGACCCCGGCCCGGGCGTGCAGTCCGGCGACCACCGTGCCCAGCTGGGCGCCCAGCGGTCCGCACAGCGGGGTGGGGGACTTCTCCAGCACGGTGACCTCCATGCCCAGCGCGTG
>NZ_WOGU01000051.1:0-983 GCF_009735315.1 Kocuria sediminis | reverse complement strand
CCGACGTGGAGCTACCTGCTCTTCGCCGGGGACTCGGCCGCGCTGTTCGCGCTGCTGGCCGGGGTGGGCCTGGCCCTGTCCACGGGCAAGACCCGACCCCACCGGGGCCGGGTCCTGGTCGCGGATCGGCTCGGACTGGCGGTGCGCGCGGTGCTGATCGCCGCCGTAGGCCTGCTCATCGGCTACACGATGCCCGAGGACGCCCCGGCCAACGGGATCCTGCTGTTCTACGGCATGTTCTTCCTGCTGGCCATTCCGTTCCTGTCCCTGAGCCCGCGGTCCCTGTTCGCCGCCGCCGGCGTGTTCGCGGTGATCGCCCCGCTGCTGATCCTGGGCCTGCAGGACGCGCTGCCGGACTACTCCTCGTCCAATCCCACTTTCGAGCACCTGCTGACCGAGCCGACGGCGGTGCTGGCGCAGCTGCTGCTCACCGGCGCCTATCCGGCGCTGGCGTACCTGACCTACATCCTGGCCGGCATGGGCATCGGGCGGCTGGACCTGCGGGCGACGGAGGTGCAGGCGCGCCTGGCCGTGACCGGGACGGGCCTGGCGATCGCGGCCCAGTTCACCTCCTGGATCCTGCTGTACGCGGCCGGCGGATTCCAGCGCCTGGTCGGGTCCTCGCCCGGCCTGGACGAGGAGGCGGTCATGAGGGCGTTGGTCTTCGAACCCGAGGTCGACCGGTTGGGCACGCCCTGGTGGCTGGCGGTGACCACCCCGCACATGAACACTCCGCTGTCCATCGCCTGGAGCCTGGGGGTCGGCATGACGGTCCTGGGCGTGTTCCTCCTGGCCGCGCACCGGCTCCAGAGCTGGCTGCGGCCGTTGGCGGCGATGGGGGCGATGACGCTGACCCTGTACTCGGCGCATCTGGTGGTGCTGTCCTTCGAGCTCCACGAGGACGCGCCCTACCAGTGGTTCCTCCTGCACCTGGTGGTGGCCGCACTGTTCGCCCTGGTGTGGCAGACCCTGGTGGGTCAGGG
>NZ_WOGU01000050.1:412-1001 GCF_009735315.1 Kocuria sediminis | reverse complement strand
AACCCCGGGGAGCTGGCTGGCGGATTGCAATGTCACCTCGCGCGGGGATGAATCCTCTGCATACGACTGAAGTGACCAAGCGGGTCGTGTAAGCGGTCAAGTAGCCTTGTTGCTACGAGTCGCTGAGCGTCAGCCCGACCTTGGCTAGATTTGTGTACCACACCTCCCACCAAGGGGTCCGGCAGCGCCGGGCGCTTGGAGGGGGGACCGCCTGGGACCGCAGGGTCTCGGTGGTGCCCAACTCCCTCACGGACAGGACACGCCAGTTGGCCCATCCGACATGGCGACGGCCACAGGGCGGGCCACGGCGCGCTCGACCGGCCCGGGCGGATCGCCAGTTGCCTTGCTGGCATGGGCGACGCGCAGGGGGTCGCGGTGCCCAGACTCTGCAGTGCTTGCTCGATTGGGACGCCAGTTGCCCACCCGACATGGGCGCCGGTGGGCCACGGCCCGCGAGTCCTCAGGAGCGACCAGTCGACGGTCTGACTTGGGCGAGCACGGTGAGCGGGGACGGGACGCGCGCCCGGCCACGGCTGCGGCCCACCAGTTGTCTGCCATCCTGGGCGATGACGGCACGGCACGGTGGGCC
>NZ_WOGU01000050.1:0-398 GCF_009735315.1 Kocuria sediminis | reverse complement strand
ATGGCGACGGCGGGACGCGGGACTGGCCCACTTTGTATGGCAGGACGGTGCCCCCCAGGATCGACTCCGGACACGGGAACGTTTGCACGGCATCTCGCCCACCCAGGGGGGTCGGCGGTACTGCAGGGGCGGAGGGCCAGCCGGCAGGGATACCAGTTGGGTGCAAAAGTTGACGGATTGGCGCTGCCGCGGGGGGGAGGTCCGGCGTTGGGCGCGGGGACTTGGGGGTTGCGGCGCCTCGCGTCAGGGGCCAGGTCCCTCAGGTAGACGCCTGCCTTGGCAAGAGCAGCGAGCCGGCCGTTCGACCTGGTGGGGGCGACGGCTGGGGCTCACCAGTCGACCGTTTGCCTTGGCGGAGGGGGACACGGTAGGCCGGCGTTTGCGGTGCTCGACCGACC
>NZ_WOGU01000049.1:0-1068 GCF_009735315.1 Kocuria sediminis | reverse complement strand
CGGATGAAGGCCTCGAGGTTGGCCCGGGCGGTGTCGTCGGCCTGCTGCTCGGGCGGGGACTTCATGAAGTACGCCGCCGCGGAGGTCAGCGGCCCGCCGATGCCGCGGTCCAGCCCGATCTTCGCCGCCCGGATCGCGTCGATGATCACCCCGGCCGAGTTCGGGGAGTCCCACACCTCCAGCTTGTACTCCAGGCTGATCGGGGCGTCGCCGAAGCCGTGGCCCTCCAGGCGCACGAAGGCGAACTTCCGGTCCTCCAGCCACGGCACGTGGTCGGAGGGGCCGATGTGCACGTCCTGGGTGCCGAACTCCCGCACCACGTTGGAGGTCACCGCCTGGGTCTTGGAGATCTTCTTGGACTCCAGCCGGGTGCGCTCGAGCATGTTCATGAAGTCCATGTTCCCGCCCACGTTGAGCTGATAGGTGCGGTCGAGCACGTAGCCGCGGTCCTCGAAGAGCTTCGCCAGCACCCGGTGGGTGATCGTCGCCCCGATCTGGGACTTGATGTCATCACCCACGATCGGCACCCCGGCGGCGGTGAACTTCTCCGCCCACTCCTCGGTGGAGGCGATGAACACCGGCAGGGCGTTGACGAAGGCCACCCCGGCCTCGAGCGCGGCCTGGGCGTAGAACCGGTCGGCGGCCTCCGAGCCCACCGGCAGGTAGGACACCAGCACGTCCACCTGCGCCTCCCGCAGCGCGGCGGCCACGTCCACCGGCTCGGCCTCCGACTCCTGGACCATGTCCCGGTAGTAGGCCCCCAGCCCGTCCAGGGTCGGCCCGCGCTGCACCGTCACCCCGGTGTGCGGGACGGCGGCGAAGGTCATGGTGTTGTTCTGCCCGGCGCTGATCGCCTCGCACAGATCGCGCCCCACCTTGGCGGCGTCGACGTCGAAGGCGGCCACGAACTGCACGTCGGAGACGTGGTAGTCGCCGAAGACCACGTGCATCAGCCCGGGCACGGAGGCGCCCGGGTCGGCGTCGGCGTAGAAGTGCACGCCCTGGATCAGGGACGAGGCGCAGTTGCCGACACCGGCCACGGCCACTCGGATCGGATGGTGGGACACG
>NZ_WOGU01000006.1:0-244575 GCF_009735315.1 Kocuria sediminis | reverse complement strand
CTTCATCGCCGTCTCGATGGTCCCCAAGGACATCCAGGGCACCGACCTGCACGTGCAGGAGGTGCACCAGGACTACGTCGCCACCCACCCCGAGGCCGCCGGCACCCTCACCGCCGCCGAGACCGCCCAGCAGCAGCACGACTGAGCACCGCCGGACCGCCGGAGCCGCCCGTCGGCACCCACCCACGGGTGCGGGCGGGCGGCTCCGCCCGTGCCGACGGCCACCGAGCACATCCCGCTCCGCACCCGACAGCCCACCACGGACAGCCCGCACCCGGCGCCCCGTACCGAGGAGCCCCACCGGGACTCCGCCGAAAGGACCCCACCGTGACCCCCGACCCCCTGCTCCCCACGGTCTCCACCGCGGTGGCCGATGTGCTGGCCGCGCGCACCGATCACCTGTTCGGGCTGATGGGCAACGGCAACGCCCACCTGATCAGCCATCTCACCTCCGCCGGCTTCGGCTTCACCTCCGCCCGGCACGAGGCCGCCACGGTGACCATGGCCGACGCCTACCACCGGGCCACCGGCCGGGTCGGGGCGGCCACCACGACCTACGGGGCCGGGTTCACCAACACCTACACCGCCCTGGCCGAGGCCCGCCTGGCCCGCATCCCCCTGGTCCTCGTCGTCGGGGACGCCCCCACCACCGGGCGGCGGCCCTTCGACATCGACCAGACCGCCGCGGCCGCCGCGGTCGGGGTCACCACCCTGGTCGCCACCCCGGCCAACGCCACCGCGATCACCCACCGGGCCTTCGACCTGGCCGCCCGCACGGTGCAGCCGGTGGTGCTGGCGATCCCCTACGACTGCGCCACCGCACCGCTGGTGGACCCGGTGGGCCTGGAGCCGCTGCCGGCCAAACAGGCCTGGCAGCCCGCCCCCGAGGAACTGGACCGGATCGCCGGACTGCTGCGCGGCGCCGCCCGCCCGCTGATCCTGGCCGGGCGCGGGGTGCTGCTGGCCGGGGCCGCCCCCGCCCTGGCCGAGCTCGGGGACCGGCTCGGGGCCCTGTTCATGACCTCGGTGATGGCCGTGGGCGCGGTGGACTCCCCCTGGAACCTGGGCATCGCCGGGGGCTTCACCCGCGACCACCGCCTGGCCACCGCCCGCCAGGCCGACCTGGTGCTCGTCGCCGGGGCCTCGCTGAACGCCTTCCAGTCCCGCTACGGCACCCTCTTCGCACCCGGTACCCGGATGGTCCGCATCGACAACGAACCCGCCGAGACGATGGCCCACCCGGCCGTCACCGACTACGTCCGCGCCGACCTGGGGGTGGCCCTGGCCGGGCTGCTGGCCCGCACCCCCGCCACCGACCCGGCCACCACCTGGCGGGCAGCAGCCCCCGAGGTCGCCGGGCAGACCTACCGCTCCTCGGCCCCGATCGAGGACCCGGCCGAGTTCGGCCCCGACGGCCGGCTCAACCCCCGCGCGGTGGTCGCGGCCCTGGAGCACATCCTCCCGAAGCAGCGCTCGGTGGTGATGGACGGAGGCCACTTCATCGGCTGGGCCCCGATGTACCTCACCGTCCCCGACCCCCAGGCCATGGTCCTGGTCGGCACCGCCTTCCAGTCCATCGGCCTGGGCTTCGGCGCCGCCGCCGGGGTCTCCATCGCCCGCCCCGAGCGCACCACCGTGTTCGTCACCGGCGACGGCGGGGCCCTGATGGGCCTGGCCGACCTGGAGACCTTCCTGCGCGCCACCGACCGCGGGGTGATCGTGGTGCTCAACGACTCCGCCTACGGCGCCGAGCTGCACCAGTACGCCGCCAAGGGCCTGGACCCCACCGCGATGCTCATCGAGGAGGTCGACTTCGCCGCGATCGGCCGGGCCATGGGCGCGGCCGGGACCAAGGCCACCACCCTCGCCGACCTGACCGCCCTCGAGGACTGGCTGGCCGCCCACGACGAGGGCGTCTTCGTGCTCGACGTGGCCATCTCCCAGAAGGTCGTCGCCGAGTTCATGACCGCCTCCCTCACCGCCGGCAAGAGACTCTAACCCCCCGGTCAGCCCGCCCCGCCGACCGGGGAACCCACCTCCACCGCCCGCACGAACTCCGCGCACCGCCGTGGCCACTGCGCCAGCTCGCCGGGGGTGCCCGCCACGTGCAGGGCCTCCCCGGGCAGTGCCTCGCGCAGCGCCTGGGCGGTCGACAGCGGGTGGGTGGGGTCCTCCGACCAGGCCAGCACCAGGGTGGGCAGCCCGATCCGGGCGAGCTCGTCGACCGGCGGCAGATCGGTGGCGGCGGCACCGCGCAGCACGGTGGGGAGCAGGCGGGGGTCGATGCGCGGCGGGTGCGTCTCGCGGTCGGCCACGGCCGGCGGGCGGGGAGCGGCCCGCCCGGCCCGGAGGTAGGCCTCCAGGCCGTGCCGCTCCACGAGCTCCGCCCCGCGCCGGTACGCCGCCGCCTGGCCGCGACGGGAGGCCCACGCCGTGGACGGCACGCACAGGACGAGGGAGCGGAAGCGCTCGGGCCGGGCCAGGGCGGCGTACAGGAGGGTGGCCGCACCCATCGACGGGCCGATGCCGTGCACCGGCTCCCCGGGCACCACGGCGTCCAGCAGGTCCAGCAGGTCCGCGGCCAGCCGCGACCAGGACCAGTCCTCCACCACCGGCTCCGCCGCGGAGCGGCCGTGCCCGCGGGCGTCGTAGCGCACCGCGCGGTGCCCGGAGAGCCCGGAGGCCAGGTCCAGGCCACCGGCGGCGTTGGAGGCCCGGTCGGACAGCAGCCCGTGCAGCTGCACCACCGGGGGGCCGGAACCGGTCACGTCGTAGGCCAGTCGGCAGCGGTCGAGCTCGAGCGTCGGCATGCGGCCACGCTACGCCTGCATCGTGGACGCCGCTGGACCGCATGCGCGTGCCGGGCCAGACTGCCCCTGACGCGATCGAGAGGTGCCCATGCGGCTGACCAACATCACGCACGCCCGGCTGCCCGAGGGGCGGCTCTCCAGCTGCACGGTCCCGGTCACGCGCACCGGCCGGCGGCTGCCGGTGTCCTTCGACCAGGGCATGCACGTGGGCGCCGGCTCCCGCCCGGGGACGTGGATGGGCGTGACCCTGGAGCTGCCCGCCCCGGTCCTCCCCGAGGACCTGGGTCGCGCCTGGGCCGGTGTCGTGGCCCGCCACCACACGCTGCGCACCGTGTTCTCCACCGGCGACGACGGCGGCGTCCTGCTGCACGAGGCCGGCGGCGCGGTCCAGCCGCTGTGGGCCCATCACGACGTCGGCCCGGCCGGGACGCGGGCGGCCCTGCAGGAGCTGGTCGACGGTGCCTGTGCACCCCTGGCCCGGCCCTCCCACCGGCTGTGCCTGGTCGAGCCGCCGGACGGTCCGGTCGTCGTCGTGCTCGCCGCCGACCACGCCCACGTGGACGCGTGGTCCCTGCCCGTGCTCGTGCGCGACCTGCTCGACGCCCTGGCCGACGTCCGGGCCGGGCGCGCGCCCGGCGCCGGCCGGCCCCCGGTGGCCTCCTTCGCCGAGCACACGCGCGAGCTGGCGGCCCGCCCCGCGGCCCCGGCGCGGGTCGCGCAGCGGTGGGGGCGGATCCTCGCCGACGGCGGGGGCACCATGCCGGTCTTTCCGCTCCCGCTGGGCGACCTCGCGCGCCCCGCGCCCGAGACCGTGACCACCCGCGAGGTCCTCGACGCCCGGGCGCTGACCCGCCTGGAGGACCGCGCCGATGCGCTCGGCGTGCGGCTCCTGGCGCTGCTGGTGTCGGTGCTGACGCGGGCCACCCTGGAGCTCGCCGGCCGGCCGCTGCGCGCCGTGCTGCCCGTGCACAGCCGCACCGACCCGCGGTGGCGTGACGCCGTGGGCTGGTTCATCACCACCTCGGTGCTCGAGTGCGCCGATGCCGCCCCCCAGGCCGGCCGGGCCGCCGTGCGCGAGGCCCTGGAGCTGGGCTCGCACCCGCTGGAGCCGATCCTGCGCCCGCACGGCGGCATGCCCGTGCCCCCGGGGATGTTCATGCTCTCCTACATGGACTACCGGCGCCTCCCCGTGAGCCTGCCCGCGAAGCTGCGGGCGCAACACGTCTCCGCCTCGGCGCCGACCACGGGCGTGCAGGTCTGGTTCGTCGTCGGCGAGGACGGTCTGCACCTGCGGGCCCGCTTCCCGGGCACCCCGGCGGCCAGGTCCTCGGCGGAGGCCTGGCTCACGGCGGTCGGCGAGGGGCTGCGCGCGGAGGCCTCCGCAGTGTCCCGGGACCGCTAGGCCGCGGGGGACCCGGCGGCCGGGGCGGCCGCCTCCGGCTCCTTCTGCCAGGGCCACCGACCGCTGATCTCCAGCTCCAAGGACCAGCTGAGGAAGGTGCGCACGAGCACGATGAGCGCCAGCACCCCCACGGACTCGAACGTGGGGGTGATCGCCACGGTCTTGATGATGTCCGCGGCCACGAGCAGCTCCAGGCCCAGCAGGATCGAGCGGCCGAGCCGCTGCCGGTAGTTCATGTAGGCGTCGCTGCCCCCGCTCCGGCGGCCCAGCAGCTCCCGCCCCGCCAGCAGGGAGGCCACCACCGTCCCGATGACGATGGCGACGACCCCGGCGACGTCGACGGCCTCGCCGACGAGCTCCATGGACTCCTGGAACGACATCCTGCACCTCCGGTGACTCCGGCGGTCGCCGCCGGATCGTGTCTGCACTGAGTCTGCGCCGAATCTGCGCCGAATCTTCGATGAAGACGCCAGGATCTCACGGACGCGCGCTCTGTTGACCCCGTGCGCGCGCTCGTGGGATCGTAAGGTGAACGAACGGTCGGTTATTGCTGGGCACCGTCGCCCGCCACCGGCCCTCCCCGTCGCGACAGGAGTTCTGCCATGTCCTCAACCCCTCAGGCCTTCCTCGTCGGGGGCGCGCGCACCCCCGTGGGCCGGTACGGCGGCGCGCTCTCGAGCGTGCGCCCGGACGACCTCGCGGCCCTGGTGGTCAAGCACGCGGTCACCGACGCCGGGATCGACCCCCACGACGTCGACGAGGTGATCCTGGGCAACGCCAACGGCGCCGGCGAGGAGAACCGCAACGTGGCCCGCATGGCCTGGCTGCTGGCCGGCTTCCCGGACACCGTCCCGGGCATCACGGTCAACCGGCTGTGCGCCTCGGGCCTGTCCGCGATCATCATGGCCTCGCACATGGTCAAGGCCGGGGCGGCGGACATCGTCGTCGCCGGCGGGGTGGAGTCCATGTCCCGGGCCCCCTGGGTGATGGAGAAGCCCGCCACGGGCTTCGCCAAGCCCGGTGAGGTCTTCGACACCTCGATCGGCTGGCGCTTCACCAACCCGCAGTTCAAGAAGCAGGACAAGATGACCTACTCGATGCCGGAGACGGCCGAGGAGGTCGCCGCCGTGGACGGCATCACCCGCGAGGACGCCGACGCGTTCGCCGTGGCCTCCCACGAGAAGGCGATCACCGCGATCGACGCCGGCCGCTTCGCCCCCGAGATCGTGCCCGTGACCGTCACGGGCCGCAAGGGCGCCGAGACGGTCGTGGACACCGACGAGGGGCCCCGCCCGGGCACCACCGCCGAGGTACTCGCCAAGCTGCGCCCCGTGGTGGCCCACGGCTCGGTCGTCACCGCCGGCAACTCCTCCTCCCTCAACGACGGCGCCTCGGCGATCCTGGTGGTCTCCGAGCGGGCCGCCGAGAAGTACGGGCTGGCCGCCCGCGCCCGGATCGTCGACGGCGCCTCCACCGGGGTGGCCCCGGAGATCATGGGCATCGGCCCGGTCCCGGCCACGCAGAAGGTCCTGGCGCGCACCGGGTGGGGCGTCGACGACCTCGGCGCGGTGGAGCTCAACGAGGCCTTCGCCAGCCAGTCCCTGGCCTGCATCCGCCGTCTCGGCCTCGACGCCGGCACCGTCAACAACGACGGCGGGGCCATCGCCCTGGGCCACCCGCTGGGCTCCTCCGGCTCCCGGCTGGTCGTGACCCTGCTGGGCCGCATGGAGCGCGAGGGCGCCGACCGCGGCCTCGCGACCATGTGCGTGGGCGTGGGCCAGGGCACCGCCATGCTCGTGGAGAAGCTCTGATGGTCGGCCCCAGCGAGATCCTGGGCGGGGAGTTCACCGCCCTGCGGCTCGAGGAGCGCGAGGACCGCCTGCACGTGGTCCTGGACCGCCCCGCCGTGCGCAACGCCATCGACGCGACCATGGTCGAGGAGTTGCACACCGTGTGCGGCTACCTGGAGCGGCACCCGAAGGTCCTGCTCCTCTCCGGCACCGAGGTGAACGGGAAGGGGGTCTTCGCCTCCGGCGCGGACATCGGCCAGCTGCGCGAGCGCCGCCGCGACGACGCGCTGCAGGGCATCAACTCCCGGATCTTCGACCGGATCCACAAGCTGCCCATGCCCGTGATCGCCGCGATCGACGGCTACGCGCTGGGCGGCGGCGCGGAACTGGCCTACGCGGCGGACTTCCGGATCGCGACCCCGCACCTGCGGATCGGCCAGCCGGAGACGAACCTGGGTATCATCGCCGCGGCCGGCGGGCTGTGGCGGCTCAAGGAGCTCGTCGGCGAGCCGGTCGCCCTGGACATCCTGCTCGCCGGGCGGATCCTCGACGCCGCCGAGGCCCTGGAGCTGCACCTGGTCACCGAGCTGCACGAGCCCGCCGAGCTGGTGCCCGCGGCGCACGCGCTCGCGGACCGGATCGGCGCTCAGGACCCCCTGGCCGTGCGCATCTCCAAGCGGGTCTTCGCGGCCCCGCCGTCCGCCCACCCGCACATCGACGAGCTGGCCCAGGCCGTGCTCTTCGAGTCGGAGGCGAAGTTCGACCGCATGCAGGCCTTCCTGGACCGCAAGAAGAAGTAGGAGCGTCAACCGATGACCGAGAAGCACGCACTGGCCGTCCCCGCCGCCGTCGGCGTCCTGGGCGGAGGCCGCATGGGCGCGGGCATCGCCCACGCCTTCCTGCTCGCCGGGGCGCAGGTGACCGTCGTGGAGCGCGACGGCCAGGCCGCCGAGGCCGCCCGGGAGCGGATCGAGCGGGACCTGGCCAAGTCGCTGGAGCGCGGGAGCGTGGACGGCAACCTGGACGAGTGGTCCGA
The DNA here is from genome assembly GCF_009735315.1 of Kocuria sediminis. Taxonomy (NCBI): domain Bacteria; kingdom Bacillati; phylum Actinomycetota; class Actinomycetes; order Micrococcales; family Micrococcaceae; genus Kocuria; species Kocuria sediminis. The sequence goes on along the minus strand of NZ_WOGU01000006.1, from coordinate 237,537 downwards.
GCACCTGACCGTGTCCCTGGACTCCGCGGACTTCGCCGGGTGCGAGCTCGTCGTCGAGGCCGTGCCCGAGTCCTGGGACCTGAAGGTCTCGGCGCTGCAGGAGGTCGAACGCCACCTGGCCGGGACCGCGTGGCTGGCCACGAACACGTCCTCCCTGTCCGTGGACGGCCTGGCCGGGCAGCTGACCCGTCCCGAGCGGTTCTGCGGCCTGCACTTCTTCAACCCCGTGCCGGCCTCCAAGCTCGTGGAGGTCGTGCTCTCGAAGCACACCGGCGAGGAGCTCAAGCGGCTGTCGGTGCAGTGGGTCGAGGGCCTCGGCAAGACCGCGGTGGTCGTCAACGACGCCCCCGGCTTCGCCTCCTCCCGGCTGGGCGTGGCGATCGCCCTCGAGGCCATCCGCATGGTCGAGGAGGGTGTGGCCTCCCCCGAGGACATCGACAACGCCATGGTCCTGGGCTACAGGTTCCCGGTCGGCCCGCTGGCGCTCACGGACATCGTGGGCCTGGACGTGCGGCTGGGCATCGCGGAGTACCTCGAGTCCGAGCTCGGCGAGCGCTTCGCTCCCCCGCAGCTGATGCGGGACATGGTCGCCCGCGGCGAGCTGGGCCGCAAGACCGGCAAGGGCTTCTTCAGCTACGACGGGTAGCGCCCTCGTCCGCGCGCACCGGCTCCGCCCTGGCCGCCCGGATCCTGCCGGGGCCCGGGCGGATCCGGTGCGTGCGGATGCGTGCGGATGCGTGCGGGTGCCGGGGAACAGCGCCGGCGACGTGCCGGAGGAGCGCGTCGTCGGGGGCAGGACCTAGCGTGGGGGCATGGACGCGCAGCCCGGGACCCCCGCTCCGTGGGAGGGGGCGATCAACGCCCGGCTCCTGGCCGGGGACGTGTGGCGGATGGGCCGCTCGGAGCGGCTCACGCCCGCGGGCTGGCGCGCCGCCGCCGCGGACGGGGTGCGCACGGTCGTGGACCTGCGCAATGCCGTCGAGCGTCGCCGCCGGCCCAGCGATCCGCCGGACGAGCCGGCCGCCCGGGCGGGCGTCACCGTCCTGCACCGCCCCACGGAGGACCCCGCCCACCCCGAGTTCTCCCTCGTGGGGACCCCGTACCTGAACCACCCGCGCGGCTACCGCGACTACCTGCGGCTCTTCCCGGGCCCGATCGCCGAGGCGGTGCGGGCGGTGGCGACCGCCGAGGGCGCCGTGGTGGTGCACTGCTCGGCCGGGCGGGACCGGACCGGGGTGCTCGCCCTGCTGCTGCTGGGCCTCGCCGGGGCCTCCCCGGAGCGCCTGCTCGCCGAGGACGAGGCGGCCGCGCGCGGGATCAACGAGTGGCACCGGGTCTCCCCCGTGCCCCACCCGGTCGAGCGCCACCACTCCGAGGAGGAGCTGGCCGGGCTGCTCGCCGGGCGCCGGGCCGCCCTCGCCGCGCTGGTGGCCGGGCTCGACGCCGAGCGCTATCTCCGCGCGGCGGGGGTGAGCTCCGACGAGCTCGTGGCCCTGCGCCGCCGGCTCGGCCGCCCCGCCCCCGGTTCCTGACTCCGGCCCCTGACCCCGGCCCCTGACCCCGGTGCCTGACGCGGGTCCCTAGCTCCGGTCCTTGAGGAAGTTGGTGATCCGCACCGTGCACAGCCGGGTGCCGTCCTCGTGCGCGATCACCACCTCGTGGCAGGTGAGGGAGCGGCCCAGCTGCAGGGCGGTGGCCGTGGCCGTCACGGTGCCGGTGCGGGAGGACCGGTGGTGGGTGGCGTTGACGTCGACCCCCACGGCGACCTTGCCCATCGTGGACGCGTGGATCACCGCCGCCCAGGAGCCCACGGCCTCCCCGAGCGCCACCATGGCCCCGCCGTGCAGCAGGCCCAGCGACTGCCGGTTGCCCTCCACGGGCATCGTGGCGACCACCCGCTCCGCCGACTCCTCGAGGACGGTGACGCCCATCTTCTCGTCCAGTTCGCCCAGGACGATCCGCCAGGGCTCGGGGGTCGCGCTCATGGCACTCCTCGGTGACAGGGGACGGGAAGCGCAGATTCCCTGTGGTCCCCGGGTGTGACGTACGTTATCGTGGTCATAATACCGAACGATCGGTCAGGAGGCCGGAGCGGGACCTGGTCCCGGCCCGGCACGCACCCGAGCGAAAGGACCACCCACCGTGGCAGCACAGACCCAGACCGTTCTCCCCAGCTACCTCTGGGGCCGGTGGTGGACCCCGGAGGACCCGCAGCGGATCACGGAGGTCGCCGACGCCTCGACCGGCGAGATCGTGGCGCGCGTGTCCACCGACGGCATCGACATCGCCTCCGCCGTGGAGTACGGCCGCACCGTGGGGCAGCGGTCCCTCGGGGAGCTCACCATCCACGAGCGGGCGCTGAAGCTCAAGGAGCTCGCGCATCACCTCACCGAGCACAAGCAGGAGCTCTACGACCTGTCCTACGCCACCGGCGCCACGCTCAAGGACCACTTCTTCGACGTCGACGGCGGCATCGGGACCCTCTTCACGTTCTCCTCCAAGGGCCGGCGCGAGCTCCCCAACGCCCACGTGATCGTGGACGGCGCCGTGGAGCAGCTCTCGAAGGACGGGTCCTTCCTGGGCGAGCACATCTACACCCGGATGCCCGGGGTGGCCGTGCAGATCAACGCGTTCAACTTCCCGGTGTGGGGCTTCCTGGAGAAGTTCGCGCCGGCGTTCCTCGCCGGCATGCCCACCGTGGTCAAGCCCGCGACCCCCACCGGCTACGTGACCGAGGCCTGCGTCCGCCTGATGGTCGAGTCCGGGATCCTGCCCGAGGGCTCGCTGCAGCTGGTCTCCGGATCCGCCCGGGACCTGCTCGACCACCTGGACTACCGCGACCACGTGGCCTTCACCGGCTCCGCCGGCACCGCGCGGTCGCTGCGCAACCACGACAACGTGGTCAACGGCGGGGTACGGTTCACCGCCGAGACGGACTCCCTCAACGCCGCCATCCTCGGCCCCGACGCCACCCCGGACACCCCGGAGTTCGAGGCGTTCGTCAAGGCCGTGTTCGTCGAGATCACCGCCAAGGCCGGGCAGAAGTGCACGGCCATCCGCCGCGTCATCGTCCCGCAGGAGCGTGTGGAGGACGTCGTGGCAGCCGTGGCTCAGCGCGTGCAGCAGCGCGTGGTGATCGGTGATCCCCGCACCGAGGGGGTCACCATGGGCGCCCTGGCCTCCAAGGAGCAGCAGGCGGAGGTCCGCAAGGCCGTGGAGCGCCTCGTGGCCGCCGGCGGCACCGTCCGGCTCGGCGGGCCCGACGCCTCCGTGGGCGGGGCCGACACCGAGGCAGGGGCCTTCTTCCCCGTCACGGTGCTGTCCTTCGACGACCCCGAGACCCCGGAGGTGCACTTCGTCGAGGCCTTCGGTCCGGTGACCTCCGTGCTCGGCTACACCGACGTCGACGACGCCGTGCGGCTGGCCGCACTAGGCGGCGGCTCGCTGGTGGCCACCGTGTGCACGAACGACGGCGCCACCGCCGCCCGGTTCACCGCCGGCATCGGCTCCCACCACGGGCGCGTGCACTTCCTCAACCGCCAGGACGCCAGGACCTCCACCGGCCACGGCTCCCCCATGCCGCACCTGGTCCACGGCGGCCCGGGCCGCGCCGGCGGCGGCGAGGAGCTGGGCGGGGTGCGCGGCGTCAAGCACTACATGCAGCGCACCGCGATCCAGGGGCCCCCGGACATCCTCACGGCGGTCACCGGCGTGTGGCATCGGGGCGCCGCGGCGAACACGGTGACCCGGGAGGCGGTCGAGAACGGCACGGGCGAGCACCCGTTCCGGAAGTCGCTGGAGACCCTGCGGATCGGCGACCAGTTCGCCTCCGAGCTGCGCACGGTGACCCTGGAGGACATCACCGAGTTCGCGGAGCGGACCGGGGACACGTTCTACGCGCACACCGACGAGGAGGCGGCCACGGCCAACCCGTTCTTCCCCCGGCGGGTGGCCCACGGCTACCTGCTGGTCTCCTGGGCGGCGGGCCTGTTCGTGGAGCCCGCCCCGGGGCCCGTGCTGGCCAACTACGGGCTGGAGAACCTCCGGTTCATCACTCCGGTGACCTACGACGACGCCATCCGGGTGACCCTGACCGCCAAGCAGATCACCCCGCGCGTGACCGACGAGTACGGCGAGGTCCGCTGGGACGCGATCCTGCACAACCAGCACGACGAGATCGTGGCGACCTACGACGTGCTGACCCTGGTGGCCAAGACCTGGCCGGTGGCATGACCACCTGACCGGCTGGTTGACCTCCCGACCCGCCGCCCCCGCCCCGCCGGCCCCCGGCCCCCTGGGCCGCTGATCCCCGGCCCGCTGGCACCCGCCCCCTGGTCCGCTGATCCCGGGCTCACTGGCCCCCGCCCCGCCGGCGGTACGGCATCCCGGCCTGCAGGGTCCCCGAGGCCCTCGAGTCCCCAGCAACGGCGCAATCCCCCACGCAACGGCGTGGGGGATTGCGGGTGTCCTGGGGACTCGGCGAGCAACCACCCACGCTCGTGGGGACTCGGCGAGCAACCGCCCACGATCGTGGGGGTTCGGCGGACCGTTGCCGGTGATGGTGAGGACTCGGCGGGCTGTTGCCCGTGATGGTGGGGGCTCGGCGATGTCAGCGCCCACGTTTGCCGGGCACACGGTGCGTCCGCGGGGCCGTCAGGCCGGCACGGCGGCAGGCCGGCACGGCGGTGGGGTGTCAGGCCCCCAGGATGCAGAACTCGTTGCCCTCCGGGTCGGCCAGCACCACCCAGGAGTCCGTCCCGCGGCGGTCGTCGACCACCTCGGCGCCCAGATCCAGCGCGCGCGCGACCTCCTCCTCGCACGTGCCGCCCTTCTCCGGCCGCAGGTCGAGGTGGACCCGGTTCCACGCCGGCCCCTTGGGCTCCCGGACGCCCTCCGAGAAGAACAGCAGGCGGAAGCCCTCCGGGCTCTCCAACCAGCACTCCGTGTCACCGGGGCGGCACTGCCCGCCGAGGGGCCAGCCCAGCAGCCGGTGCCACCACCGGGCCTGGGCGCAGGGGTCGAGCGCGCTGACGGTCGTGTGCGACAGTCGTACTCCCACGGTGCCTCCCGGTGCACTGGGTGGGGGCGGCCAGGCCTGCGGCGCGTCCGCCCGGGGACGTGACCAGTGTGCTCGAACACCATCCCACCCTCACCGCGCCACGCCCGGGCGCCCCACTCCCCCTCCCGGGCCCTCCCGCCTCCCCCCTTCCGCCGAGGCCCCAGAAGCGGCGCAATCCCCCACGCAACGGCGTGGGGGATTGCGTGCACACTGGGGACTCGGCGGATAACTGCCCGCGACAGTGGGAACTCGGCGAGCAACCACCCGCGATGATGGGGACTCGACGCGCAGCAGCCCGCGGCAGTGGGGACTCGGCGGATAACTGCCCGCGACGATGGGGACTCGACGGGCAGCAGCCCACGGCGGTGGGGACTCGGCGGAGGGCCGGCCGGTGGGTCAGGGGGCGCGCAGGCCCGAGAAGGCGAGCGCGACCACGGTGTCGGCCAGCCCGTCGTCGGGCTTGTCCGGATCCGGCCGGTACCAGTCGACGATCGAGTTGATCATGCCCAGGAGCAGGCGGGAGGCGGAGCGGCCGCTGAGGTCGCGGCGCAGGTCGCCCTCCGCCTGCGCCTGCTCGATGAGCGCGCCGACCCGGCGGGTGACCGTGCGACGGCGCTCGAGCGCCCGCGTCTCGACCTCCGAGTTGCCCCGCAGCCGCAGCAGCAGGGTCACGTAGGGCATCTGCTCCACGAGCACGTGCACGGTCCCGCGGATCACCTGCTCGAGCCGCTGGACCGCCGGGGCCTCCGTCCGCTCCGCGGCGGCCAGGACCTCCTCGAGCGCGTCGAGGGCCCGGTTCAGCGCCTGCTCGAGGATCTCCTCCTTGGACTCCACGTGGTGGTAGATCGCGGACTTGGAGATCCCCAGGTGCTTGGACAGGGTGCCCATCGAGGTGGCGTCGTAGCCGTGGACGTTGAACACCTCGACGCAGACGGCGAGCAGCGTCTCACGGTCGTAGCCAGGCCGGCCGCGGCGCGGGGCCCCGCTGTCCGGGGGTGCGGACGCCGGTGCGTGGGACATGGGGACCTCGATCTCGACGGTGACGGGGTGGGCCGAGCAACGATCTTATGACGCGGCCGGCCCCCGGGGTCCCGGGGGCTGCCGCGGAAGGTCTCAGGGGAGGCGGCTCACGCCTTGTCCCGGTGGTCGTAGACGCGGCGCAGCTTGCCGGAGGATCGGGCGAGCGTGCCCGGCTCGGCGATCCGGATCGAGGCCGAGGAGCCGATCTTCGTCTTGATGGCGTGCAGGAGCTTCTGCCCGCCCGCCTCCGCGGCCTCGACGGTCACCTGCTCGCGCCGCTCGATGTTGATGGTCATCTGGTCCATCCGGTGCGGGCGGGTGATCTCGAGCGTGAAGTGCGGGCTCAGCTCCGGCACCTGCAGGGCCAGCTCCTCGATCTGGGACGGGAACAGGTTGACCCCGCGCAGAATGATCATGTCGTCGGAGCGTCCCGTGATCCGGCCCATCCGCCGGTGCCCGGGCCGGTCCGTGCCGGGCAGCAGGCGGGTGAGGTCGTGGGTGCGGTAGCGGACGATCGGCAGGGCCTCCTTGGTGAGCGCCGTGAACACGAGCTCGCCGGGCCGGCCGGTCTCCTGGACCTCGTCCGTGAAGGGGTCGATGATCTCGGGGCGGAAGTGGTCCTCCCAGATGTGGGAGCCGTCCTTGGACTGCGCCGACTCCCCGGCCACACCGGGGCCCATGACCTCCGAGAGGCCGTAGATGTCGCACGCGTCGACCCCGAACGTGGTCTCGATCTCCCGGCGCATCTCCTCGGTCCACGGCTCCGCCCCGAGCACCGCGGTGCGCAGCGAGGTCTCCCGCGGGTCCAGGCCGAGCTTCCGGAAGCCGTCGGCGATGGTCAGCAGATAGGTGGGGGTCGAGAGGATGGCCTGGGGCTCGAAGTCCCGGATCATCTGGACCTGCTTCTCGGTCTGCCCGCCGGACATCGGGATGACCGCGCAGCCCAGGCGCTCGGCGCCGTAGTGGGCGCCGAGCCCGCCCGTGAACAGCCCGTAGCCGTAGGCGTTGTGCACCTTGTCCCCCGGCCGCACGCCCGAGAGGCGGAAGCAGCGGGCCACGAGGCTCGCCCAGGTGCTGATGTCGTTCTCGGTGTAGGCCACCACGGTGGGCTGGCCGGTGGTCCCGGAGGAGGCGTGGATCCGGCGGACCTCGCTCATCGGCACCGCGAGGGACTTGAACGGGTACGCCTTCCGCAGGAACTCCTTGTCCGTGTACGGGAAGAGCCGCAGGTCCTCGAGCTCCTTGAGGTCGCCCGGGTGCACGCCGTGGGCGTCGAAGAGCTCGGTGTAGGCGGGCACGTTCTCGTAGGCGTGGTGCAGGGTCCAGCGCAGGCGCTCGAGCTGGAGGGACTCCACCTGGTCCCGGCTCATCGTCTCCTCGGCATCCGGCTGGGACCGGTCCGCGGGGGCGGGAGCGGGGGTGTAGGGATTGGGGACGGAGCACTCGGCCATGATCAGACTTCCTCGGGCTGCGGGGCGGACGGCTGGACGGGCTGCAGGACGGGCTGCTCGGCCGGTTCGCCGGCCGGCCCCTCGTCCGAACGCTCCGCGGGCGTCGCCGCGCGCAGCGCCGGGTTGGGGATGGTGCGGCTGCGGCCGCGGAACTCGGCGACGAGCCGGCCCTCGGCCGTGACCTGGATGTCGTAGACGCCGCTGCGCCCGGCCTGGGCGCGGACGGTGCCCACGGCGGTGAGCTCCTGCCCCCGGTGGGCGGAGGCGATGAAGTTGATGTCCACTCCGGAGGCCACCGTGATGGTGCTGCCGTCACCGGCGGGGTCGTTGCACGCGAGGGCGAAGCAGGTGTCCGCGAAGGCGAAGACCATGCCGCCGTGGGCGATGCCGAACCCGTTGAGCATCTCCTCGCGCAGCGTCATGCGGATCTGGGCGTGGCCGTACTCCGCGCGGTCCACGGTGATGCCCATCCAGCGCGAAGTGTGGTCCCCCGCGAGGATCGGGTGGCCCTGCGACATGTAACTCTCCTCACAATTCACGACCGAATGGTCAGTAGACAATCTCACTCCGGAGCCCGTGTCAACCCGCACCGACCGGGCGGCGCCCGCCCGCAACCTGTTGACGCGGCCCCCCGGGGTCCCATATTCTGAACGAACGGTCAGTTAGTCGCGTGCGGCCCTCCGCGCCCCGCGGCGCCATCTCGTCGGAAGAAGGACACCATGACTTCGCAGAACACCGGCCTCCACGCCGTGGCCGCGGCGGACCCGGCCGAGCAGGCCGAGCTGGACCGCGCCGGCCAGGAGCACTTCGACCACATCATCGCCGAGGACTCCCGCATCGAGCCGCGCGACTGGATGCCCGCCGCCTACCGCCGCACCCTCGTCCGCCAGGTCTCCCAGCACGCGCACTCCGAGATCATCGGGATGCAGCCGGAGGGCAACTGGATCTCCCGGGCCCCGTCCCTCAAGCGCAAGGCCATCCTGATGGCCAAGGTGCAGGACGAGGCCGGTCACGGCCTGTACCTCTACTCCGCCGCCGAGACCCTGGGCACCCCGCGCTCCGAGCTCACCCAGCAACTGCTGGACGGCCGGGCCAAGTACTCCTCGATCTTCAACTACCCGGCGCGCACCTGGGCCGACATGGGCGCCATCGGCTGGCTCGTGGACGGCGCGGCGATCGCCAACCAGGTCCCGCTGTGCCGGGCCTCCTACGGCCCCTACGGCCGGGCGATGGTGCGCATCTGCAAGGAGGAGTCCTTCCACCAGCGCCAGGGCTGGGAGATCCTCTACGAGCTCTCCCACGGCACGCCCGCGCAGAAGGAGATGGCCCAGGACGCCGTCAACCGCTTCTACGGCCCGTCCCTGCAGATGTTCGGCCCCCCGGACGACGACTCGCCCAACTCGAAGCAGTCGATGGCGTGGAACATCAAGCGCTTCTCCAACGACGAGCTGCGCCAGCGCTTCGTCGACATGATCGTCCCGCAGGCCGAGGCCCTCGGGCTGACCCTGCCGGACCCGGACCTCAAGTGGAACGCGGAGCGCGGCCACTACGACTACGGGCCGCTGGACTGGGACGAGTTCAAGGCCGTCGTCGGCGGCAAGGGCCCGTGCAACGTCCAGCGCATGCAGCGCCGCCGCCAGGCCCACGAGGAGGGCGCCTGGGTCCGCGAGGCCGCCGCCGCCTACGCCCGCAAGACCGCCGCGGAGCGCGCCTCCGCCGAACTCATCGGAGCCTGAGCATGAGCGAGAACCAGGAGAGCACGGTCCGCCCGATCGGCGCCGCCTCGGACGAGTGGCCGCTGTGGGAAGTGTTCGTGCGCTCCTCGCGCGGGCTCTCCCACGTCCACGCCGGCTCGCTGCACGCCCCGGACGCCACGATGGCCGTGCGCAACGCCCGGGACCTGTACACCCGCCGCAACGAGGGCACCTCCGTGTGGGTCGTGCCCTCCGAGGCCATCACCGCCTCGGACCCCGACTCCAAGGGCGGGTACTTCGAGTCCGCGCAGGGCAAGAGCTACCGGCACGCCACCTACTACACGAAGAGCGAAGGGGTGAAGCACCTGTGAGCTTCGCGTCCCACGATTCCGCGACCAAGCAGAGCGCGGGCCACGCCATCACCGCCGAGGACATCCAGGCCGGCGGCGCGAAGGCCACCGAGGACGTGGCCCGCTACGCCCTGCAGCTGGGCGACGACGCCCTGATGCTCTCGCAGCGCCTGGGCTGGTGGATCGCCCGGGCCCCGGAGCTGGAGGAGGACATCGCGCTGGCCAACATCGCCCTGGACCTGCTCGGGCACGCCCGCTTCTTCCTCACCTACGCCGGCACCGCCTGGGGGAAGACCGAGGACGACCTCGCCTACTTCCGCGACGAGGAGCAGTTCCGCTCCTGCCGCCTGGTGGAGCAGGAGAACGGCGACTTCGGGCAGACCATCGCCCGGCAGCTGATCTTCTCCTACTACCAGTACGAGCTCTACCGCCGCCTGGTGCACTCCTCCGACCCCACGCTCGCGGCCATCGCGGACAAGGCCCTCAAGGAGGTCCAGTACCACCAGGACCACGCGGGCCAGTGGGTGCTGCGCCTGGGCCTGGGCACCGAGGAGTCCAAGCGCCGGATCCAGGCGGGGCTGCACTGCATGTGGCCCTACGTGGACGAGCTCTTCCACGACGACGAGCTCATCGACGCCCTCGGGGACGCGGCCGTGCGCCCGTCCGAGCTGCGCGCGGACTTCGACGTCCGTCTGAAGGCGGTCCTGGACGAGGCGGAGCTGTCCGTGCCCGAGGTGCTGGGCGCCTACGGCGGGGACCGCTCCGGGCAGTTCAGCGAGCAGCGGGGCCACATCCTCGCCGAGATGCAGGTGCTCGCGCGCCGGCACCCCGGCGCCACCTGGTGAGGGGACGACGACGATGACCGACCACCTGCACACGCGGCCCGCGCCGGTGACCGGCCGGGAGCTGCGCCCGGAGGACGAGGCCTCGGCGCGCATCTGGGACGTCGCCGCGACGGTGAACGACCCCGAGATCCCGGTGCTCTCCATCGCCGACCTCGGGATCCTGCGCGGCGCCCGGGCCGAGGGCGAGCGCGCCGTCGTCGTCATCACCCCCACCTACTCCGGGTGCCCCGCCATGGAGACCATCACCGCGGACGTCACCGCGGCGCTCAACGCGCACGGCTGGGAGGACGTGCGGGTGGAGCTCGTGCTGCAGCCCGCCTGGACGACCGACTGGATGAGCGAGGACGGCCGGCGCAAGCTCGACGAGTACGGCATCGCCCCGCCCACCGGCCGCGCCGCCGCCGGGCCCGTCCGGCTGAGCCTGGCCGTGAAGTGCCCGCGCTGCAACTCCCTGAACACCCGCGAGATGACCCGCTTCGGGTCCACCGCCTGCAAGGCGCTCCACGTCTGCAACGAGTGCCTGGAACCCTTCGACTACTTCAAGGTGCACTGATGACCGAGATCACCGCCCCGGCCCGGCGCCGGGCCACGTTCAACTCCCTGGAGGTCTCCCAGGTCCGCAAGCTCACGGCGGACTCGGTCGAGGTCGCCTTCGCCGTCCCCCCGGAGCTCGTGGACGACTACGACTACCTGCCGGGCCAGTACGTGGCGCTGCGCGCCCGCATCGACGGCCAGGAGGTCCGCCGGTCCTACTCGATCTGCGCGGAGCCAAAGCCGGGCGAGATCCGGGTGGCGATCAAGCAGGACATCGGCGGGGTCTTCTCCACCTGGGCCAACGAGTCGCTGCAGGCCGGGGACCGGCTCGACGTGATGAACCCGCAGGGCGCGTTCATCTCCAAGCTGGGGCTCACGAGCCTGAACGACCCCGAGCGGCTCGCCGCGGAGGAGGTCGCCCGGAACGCGTCGGTGCACCTCGTGGCCTTCGCCGCCGGCTCCGGGATCACCCCGATCATGGCCATCGCCAAGGCGGTGCTGCGGGCCTCCCCGACCTCCACCTTCGACCTCGTCTACGCCAACCGCTCCGCCATGGACGTGATGTTCGCCGAGGAGCTGGGCGACCTCAAGGACAAGTACCCGTCCCGCCTGGCGGTCCACCACGTGCTCTCCCGCGAGCAGCGGATCAGCCCCCTGATGTCCGGGCGGATCGACGCCGACAAGCTCAACGACATCCTGGACGAGGTCATCCAGGTGAACCGGACCGACGAGTGGTTCCTGTGCGGGCCCTTCGAGCTCGTCCAGCTGTGCCGGGACACCCTCGCCGAGCGCGGCGTGCCGGAGGACCGGATCCGCTTCGAGCTCTTCAGCACCGGCCGGCCCGAGGCCCCGCAGGGCCAGCAGGGCCGGGTGGTGCCCGCCGACCCCTCGGGCGAGAACGTCGCGATCACCTTCAACCTCGACGGGCTCTCCAGCACGATCGAGTCCCCGAGGAGCGCCCACGAGACCGTGCTCAACGCGGCGCTGCGGGTCCGGCCCGACGTGCCGTTCGCGTGCGCCGGCGGGGTGTGCGGCACGTGCCGCGCGAAGGTGGTCTCCGGGGAGTTCGAGATGGAGGAGAACTACGCGCTGGAGAAGGACGAGGTCGAGAAGGGCTACGTCCTCACCTGCCAGACCCGGCCGACCTCCAAGGAGTTCGCCGTCGACTTCGACGCCTGAGCCGTGCGTGCCGGGCGGCGCCGCCCGGCACGTGGCCCCCCGGGGTCCGGACCGTCCCGTTCCCCCTCCCCCCGCCCGGCGTCCTGCCCGACCCCGTGCCCCAGCCTCCCGAGGAGCAGCAGTGATCGACCTGACCATCGACGGATCCGTGGCCGAGGTGGTGCTCGACGCGCCCCAGAAGATGAACGCCCTGGACGAGTCCGCCCTCGCCGAGCTGGGCGAAGCCTACGCCGAGGCCGAGCGGGCCGGGGTCCGGGCGCTCGTGCTGCGCGGGGAGGGCCGCGGCTTCTGCGCCGGCCGGGACATCTCCGCCGTGGACCCCGCCTCCGACGACGCCTACGGGTACCTCGCCGGGAAGGTCACCCCGCTGCTGCGCACGATGAGCCGCTTCCCGGCACCGACCTTCGCCGCCGTGCAGGGGGCGTGCCTGGGGGTGGGGCTGGGTCTGGCGATCGCCACCGACGTGGTCTACGTGGCCGAGGACGCCAAGATCGGCTCCCCCTTCGCCAACCTCGGCGCGACCCTCGACTCCGGCGGGCACGCCCTGTTCACCGAGCGGCTCGGCGCCCACCGGACCCTGGACCTGATCTACACCGCGGAGCTGATGAGCGGCGCCGAGGCCGTGCGCTCCGGGCTGTTCAGCCGGTCGGTGCCGCGCGAGGAGCTGCTCGAGCTCACCCGGGCGAAGGCCGCCGCGGTGGCCGAGGGCGCCACCGGGGCGTTCCTGGCCTCCCGGGAGCTCGTGGCGCAGATCCGCGACGAGCGGCTGGGCCTGTGGGCGTCCGTGGAGCACGAGAACCGGGTGCAGGGCGAGCTGTGCCGCAGCGCCGACTACGCCGAGGGCTTCGCCGCGTTCCAGCAGAAGCGCCGCCCGCGCTTCACCGGCGGGCGGGCCTGAGCCGCTGCACGGACTGAACGGCACGAGGTGAACGGCACGGGGTGAACGGCACGGGTTAAGCGGTCGGGGAAAAGACCTGCCGCGCCGCCGGACGGGCGTTAACGTGGGGGCCATGACTTCTACGGCGACCTCCTCGGTGTTCGACCTCTCCGGCTTCGACCGCTCCGTCCGCCCCCAGGACGACCTCTACCGGCACGTCAACGGCACCTGGCAGCGCCGCACCGAGATCCCCGACGACAAGCCCTCGGTGGGGGCGTTCATCGAGCTGCGCGACCAGGCCGAGGCCGCCGTGCGCGAGCTCATCACCCGGGCCGAGGCCGGGGACCCGGACGCGATCGAGTCCAAGATCGCCAACCTCTACTCGTCCTTCATGGACGAGGAGCGGATCGAGGCGCTCGGGGCCTCGCCGCTGGCCCCCGACCTCGCGGAGGTCGACGCGGTGGCCGACGTCCCCGCCCTCGTGCGCCACTTCGGGCGGATGATCCGCCGTGGCGTGGGCGGGCTCGTGGGCGTCGACGTCGACGCCGACCCGGGAGACCCCGAGCGCAACCTGGTCTTCGTCGGCCAGTCGGGCCTCGGCCTGCCCGACGAGGAGTACTACCGGGACGCCCAGCACGCCACGATCCGGGAGAAGTACCACGAGCACGTGCGCGCCATGCTGTCCCTGGCCGGTGTGGAGGACGCCGCGGAGCAGGCCCGCGCCGTCGTGGAGCTCGAGACCCGGATCGCCTCCCACCACTGGGACAAGGTCACGGTCCGCGATCTCACCAAGATGTACAACCCCATGAGCTTCGAGGAGCTCGCCGGGACCACCGCGGTCCTGGACTGGGCCCTGCTCGCCGAGGGGGCGGAGCTGCCCGTCCCGGCCCTGCGCACGGTGGTCAACGCCCAGCCGTCCTTCTTCACGGGCGTCGAGGAGCTGCTCGCCGACGAGCTGCTGCCGGCGTGGCGGGCCTGGGCCCGCTGGCACCTGGTCTCCGCGCGCGCCTCCTACCTGTCCTCGGCGTTCGTGGCGGAGGACTTCGCGTTCTACGGCACCGTGCTCTCCGGGACCCCGCGGCTGAAGGACCGGTGGAAGCGCGGGGTGGAGCTGGTCAACGGGGTGCTCGGCGAGGCCGTGGGCGAGCTCTACGTGGCCGCGCACTTCTCCCCCACCGCCAAGGAGCGGATGGACGAGCTCGTGGCCAACCTCCTGGAGGCCTACCGGGTCTCGATCACCGGCCTGGACTGGATGACCGAGGAGACCCGTCAGGAGGCCCTGAAGAAGCTCTCCCAGTTCACCCCGAAGATCGGCTACCCGGAGCGGTGGAAGGACTACTCCTCCCTGCGGATCGACCCCGAGGACCTCGTGGGCAACCGGATCCGCACCACGGAGTTCCGGCTCGCCGAGCTGGTCCGGAAGGCCGGCCGGCCGGTGGAGAAGCACGAGTGGCTGATGACCCCGCAGACCGTCAACGCCTACTACCACCCGCTGCGCAACGAGATCGTCTTCCCGGCCGCGATCCTCCAGCCCCCGTTCTTCGACGAGAACGCCGACGACGCCGTGAACTACGGCGCGATCGGCTCCGTGATCGGCCACGAGATCGGCCACGGCTTCGACGACAAGGGCTCCACCTGCGACGGCGACGGCCGGCTGCGCAACTGGTGGACCGATGCCGACCGGCAGGCGTTCGAGGAGCGCACCGCGGAGCTGGTGCGCCAGTACGACCGGCTGGTCCCGGAGCAGCTGCAGGACGAGGGCACGAGCGTCAACGGGGAGCTGACCCTGGGCGAGAACATCGGGGACCTGGGCGGGCTGACGATCGCGCACAAGGCCTGGCGGATGTCCCGGGCGGAGCACAGCGCCTTCGGGGCCGGCGAGCTGATCGACGGCTACACCCCCGAGCAGCGGCTGTTCCTGTCCTGGGCCTACGTGTGGCAGCAGAAGTCCCGCGACGAGGCGCTGCGCCACCGCATCGCGACCGACCCGCACTCCCCCAACGAGTTCCGGGCCAACCAGACGGTGCGCAACGTGCCCGCCTTCTACGAGGCCTTCGGCGTCGAGGAGTCGGACGGGCTGTGGCTGCCGGAGGCCGAGCGCGTCAGCATCTGGTGAGCCGGGCCCGGCTCAGCCGCCTCCGCCGGAGCTGATCAGGAACGCCACCGCGATCAGCCACAGGACGAGGAACAGGCCGAACACGGCGAGCAGGACCGTTCCGATCCAGCCGAGCACGCGCCCGGGCGTGGCCGGGGTGCCGAGCTTCTCGGCCTCGTTGGCCTGCCAGATCGCGAAGGGACCCAGCAGCGGGAGGACCACCACGCTGAGGATGCCCAGGATCAGGGCGGTGTCTGCGTGGCTGCGGCCCGCGGCGAAGCGCTCCCACGACGGGGGCGGACCCCACGGGGGCGGCGGGCCGTAGCCGCCGGCGGGCGCGGACCCGCCGGGCACCGGCGCGCTGCCGGGCCCGTCCGGACGGTGCGCATCGCGGGGGGCGTCCGGCCCTCCGGGGCCGGTTGCGTCGCCGGGGCGGTCCGGGTGCGGCGGGGAGTCGGAGCGGTCGTCGTCCACGGGATCCTCCAGAGGTCGTCGGTGCGGTCGGGTCGTCGGTGCGGCCGGTCAGGGAAGGGCGTAGTGGCCGGTGATGTGCACCACGGTGGCGTAGCCGGCCACGGCCAGCACGGCCGAGAGCGGCACGAGCACGAGGACCGTGGTGTCCACCCGGCGCAGGGCTGCCGGGCTGGCGGGGAACCGGGCGTGCACCAGCGGCACCAGCGTCCCGAGCAGCAGCAGGGCCAGCGGGACGAAGTAGCGCCCCTGCACCCCGTTGACGATCCCGGACTCCACCGGGGCGAAGCTGAGGTAGAGGGTGCCGAAGATCGCCGCGACGTTGAGCAGCAGCACCCCCGCGAACCACGCCGCGACCCGGCGCGACGCCACCCCGCGCGGGCCGTGGAAGAACGCGGCGCCCACGGCGACGAGCCAGCACACCGCGCCGACGAAGGGACCGTCGACGGTGCCCCCGGGCCCGTAGCCCATCTGGCCGGCGAAGCCGGCCGCGTAGTCCCAGTCCGCGGTCAGGATCGTCCGCGCGGCGATCCCCAGCACGGCCACCGGCTCGCTCAGCACGAAGGCCAGCTGGTCGCCGGGCCGCACCGTGTGCCGCTCCGCGGGGCCGCGCAGCGCCCCCATCGCCTCGGTGGTCCCGGCGGCCAGCGACATCCATCCCGCGAAGCCCAGCAGCGTCAGCAGCAGGCATCCGGTGAGCACCAGGGAGGCCGTCACCGGCCGCCCGTCCCGGCGCAGGGGCAGCGGGTACTTCCGCAGCGGGACGGCCAGCAGCAGCAGGGACAGGATGACGTAGGTGGGCTTCATCAGCGGCAGGGCGATCGCGCCGGCGAGCACGATCCCCAGCTCCGTGCGGGTGAGGGGCGCCCCGGAGCGGTCCAGCACGGTCGCGCGCAGCACGAGCGCGGTGAAGGCCAGCACCACGGCGTTGGTCACCGAGTCCGCGGAGATCACCGCCGACTGGTAGAGGGCGGTGGGCAGCAGCGCCACGCAGAAGCCGACCCACAGGAAGCGGGTGCCGCGCAGGGCCCAGAGTCCCACGGCGGCCACGGCCGTGTAGGCGAGCACCTGCAGCATCCGCATCAGGGTCCAGGCCGTGCCGACGTCGAGCTCCGCCGCGGTGGCGATCCGCGCCCCCAGGGCCGCGGGCAGGTAGGGCAGCGGCGAGTACGCCGCGGTGTTGGAGAAGGACGTCATCACGTGCTCGCCCGCCAGGGGCGCCGCGAGCGCCCGCGCGCGCTCCTCGGTCGCGAGGTACAGCGGGTCGGAGTTGCGCTCCTTGGACCGCGGCGCCCCGGCGTGCTCGGCCATGAAGTCCTGGGCGGTGGCGGGCACGGCGCCGCCGTAGACGGGATAGGGGCCGTCGTCGGGAAGCCGCTGGGGGGCGAACCCGCCCTGGGAGACCTGGTAGGCGCGCTTGAAGTGGGTGTGCTCGTCCGGACCCCAGGCCGAGGGCACCATCAGGGCGAAGACCGTCCCGAAAAGCAGGGACAGCCCCGCGAACAGCGCCACCACGGTGCGGGGCCGCAGCGGGGGGCGGACGGTGGCCTCGGGGGCCCGTACGGAGGCCGGGGCGGCGGTGGCCACCGCCTCAGTCATCGTCGGCGGGCAGCAGCTGGGCCGGGCCGAACCGTCGGTTGGCGAGCACGGGCACGGTCTCGCGCACCTCGTCGATGCGCTCCGCGGTGACGTCGGCGAAGAGCACCGTCTCTTCCTCCCCGGCCTCGGCCACGACCACACCGAGCGGGTCCAGGACCGCGGAGCGGCCGACCGTGTGCTCGGCGCAGGTGTCCGCGGCCGCCACCCAGACGGTGTTCTCGATCGCGCGGGCCTTGAGCAGCGCCTGCCAGTGGTCCACCTTGTGCTCCCCGGCGAACCAGGCGGCGGGCACGGTCAGCAGCTGCGCCCCGGCGTCGACCACGGCGCGGCAGATCTCGGGGAAGCGCAGGTCGTAGCAGGTGATCATGCCGACCGAGAGCTCACCGATCCGCACCACCGTCACGCCCTTGTCCCCCGGCCGGATCCGGTCGGACTCCCGGTGGCTGAAGGCGTCGTAGAGGTGGAGCTTGCGGTACGTCCCGAGGATCGCGCCCTGCCCGTCCACGGCCACGAGCGTGTTGTAGGGGCGGCCGTCGGCGGAGGCCTCGTAGCCGCCGGCGATCACGGCCACGCCCGTCTGCGCGGCCAGGAAGGACAGCTGCTGGACGAAGCCGGACCACCCGCGCAGCACCAGCTCCTCGAACCGCTCCCCGATGAGCCGCTCGGAAAACATGGCCTCCTCGGGGAACACGACGAGCTCCGCGCCGGCGGCGGCGGCCTCACCGGCCATCCGGCGCATGGTCTGCAGGTTCTCGGCCGTGTCCGCGGTGGGCGCGAACTGTCCGACGGCGATCTTCACGGGTTCTCCTCGGTGCGGCGGCGGGTCCGGGGCGCCCCGGCGCGGTGCGCCGGCGGCGCCGCTGCGCCCACTGTATCCGCCGCCGCGGGCGGGCGGGACCGCCCGGTCCCGCCCGCGCATCGGCCCGTGGAGGGCCCGGCGCGGACCGTCCGACGCCGGGCGGTCCGCGCCGCAGGGGTCACTCCGTGCGGGTGGTCTGCTCCGGCAGCGTCTCCCAGAAGCTGGTGTCGGCGCTCGCGATCGACCCGTCCCCGATCGCCCGGGCCGTCTCCGTCAGGGTCAGCACCGTCTGGCGGATCAGGTAGCCGCTGCTGCGGCCGCCGAGGATGTAGTCCTCGCGGTAGTGGTCGGACATGCCGCGCATCTCGAACAGCAGCGTGGCCACCCCGTACTCCACCGCGATCCCGTTGCGGCTGATGGTCTCGGCCGTCCCGCCGACGTACTTGCCGAGCCGGCCCCAGCCGGTGGGCTCGATCGCGGAGTGCACCACGGCGCCGAGCTGCTGCGAGCGCCGGACGAGCTCGGGGTCGGCGTTCGGCGTCGTCGGGTACAGGATCGAACCGGAGACGAGCTCCCCGTCCACCTCGGACTGTGTGCCCTGGTGGTGCAGGTCGATCATGTAGTCGATGTCGTAGGCGCCCAGCACGTTCTGGTGCAGCGCCTGCGTCTCGGGCTGCGTGCGGGCGACGTGGTCGCGGTTGAGGTCGATCCCGTTGGCGTTGTACCGGGTGAGGTTGCGGTCCTTGGCCAGGTAGTCGTCGAGGGAGAAGTCGACGTCGCCCATCGCGCCGTCCGGGTTGAGCATGGGCACCACGAGGATGTTCACGTTCTCGAGCAGGTCGGCGGACTTGCCGGTGCCCAGGGCCTTGATGAAGCTGAGCGCCCCTTCGGTGGTGAGCTGCTCGTTGCCGTGCTGCTGGGTCAGGTACAGGATCGTGGGGTTCTGGGGGTCGGAGACGTACTCGGCGAGGTAGAGGTCCCGGCCCTTGACGGACTGGCCGATCACCTTCAGCTCGAGCGCGTCCTGGCGCGCGTCCTGGTCCTGCAGCTCCGCGGCCATCTCCTCGTAGGTGCTGAGGTGGGCGGTCGTGTACTGGCCGTTGCCGGGGTTCGGGCCCTCGCCCACGGCGGTGGCGGGCGCGGCCACGGCCCCGCCGGCGGCGAGCAGGGCCGCCAGGGCCAGGGCGGAGGTCAGGCGGGCGGTGCGGGCGTGTTCCATGGGGGGGCTCCTCAGGGGGGTTGGAGGGAATCCCAGGGTATGGGGCGGGCGTGATCCGGACAACAGTCCCGTCCCCTCCGCCGCCCCGGGCACCGGCGGCTCCCCGTGACAGGATGGGCCGTGGAACGACCGGGCGAGCGGAGGGCGGACGATGGGCGAGCAGCCGGGACGGCGCCGGCTGACCGAGCGGGTGCTCGGCGGCGGGGAGGACCCCGACCCCCGCTTCACCCTGGCCAACGAGCGCACGTTCCTCGCCTGGATCCGGACCGCGCTCGCGTTCCTGGCCGGCGGGATCGCGATCGAGGCGTTCACCGCGGACGTGTTCGACGAGGGCATCCGCACGTTCCTCGCGGTCGTCCTGCTGGTGCTGAGCATGCTGGTCAGCGCGGGCGCCACGTTCCGCTGGATCGGGGTCGAGCGGAGCATGCGGCGCCAGGCCCCGCTGCCCCTGCCTCTGATCGCGCCGGTGCTCGCGGTGGGCGGGGCGATCGCGGCGGGAGTGCTCGTCGTCGTCGTCCTGCAGGGCTGAGATGCCGCGCCCGCGGAGCCGCGGGCCCGCCCCGCCGCCGGAGCGCCCGCACGCGGACGAGGGCCTGCAGCCGGAGCGGACCACGATGGCGTGGGGGCGGACCCTGCTGTCCTTCGTGGTGGTCTCGGCGGTCTTCCTGCGCTGGCTGCCCCAGCACGGGCCGTTCGTGCTGGTGCTCTTCGGGCTGGCGGTGCTCACGGCCGGGTCGATCTACCTGACCCAGCGGCCGCGGTACGCACGCAGCGCCCGGGGGATCGTCCGGGAGGAGTCGGCCCCGGAGACCGGGGCGGTGCTGGCCACCGCGCTCGCCGTGCTGGTGCTCGGCGCGCTCGGCGTCTGGGTGGTGCTCGTCCTCGTCTGACCCCTCGCTCCCGCACGCGAGGTGGCACGTGTGGGCGACCGCGGCGCGCTCGGCCGCCGACACGTGCCACCTCGGCGCAAGGGGGGTCAGTCGATGAGGTCGCGGACCACGATGGTGTCGTCACGGTCCGGGCCCACGCCGATCGCGGACATCCGGGTGCCGCTCATCGACTCGAGCGCCTCCACGTAGGCGCGGGCGTTGGCCGGCAGGTCCTCCAGGGAGCGGCAGCCGGTGATGTTCTCCGTCCAGCCGTCGAAGTGCTCGAAGATCGGCTTGGCGTGGTGGAACTCCGTCTGGGTCATCGGCATCTCGTCGTGGCGCACGCCGTCGACGTCGTAGGCCACGCACACGGGGATCTGCTCGATGCCGGTGAGGACGTCGAGCTTGGTGAGGAAGTAGTCGGTGAAGCCGTTGATCCGCGAGGCGTGGCGGGCCATCACGGCGTCGTACCAGCCGGTGCGGCGCGGGCGGCCGGTGTTCACGCCGAACTCGCCGCCGGTGGTGCGCAGCCGCTCGCCCATCTCGTCGAACAGCTCCGTGGGGAACGGGCCGGCGCCCACCCGGGTGGTGTAGGCCTTGATGATCCCGATCGCCCGGGTGATGCGGGTGGGGCCGATGCCCGACCCCACGGACGCGCCGCCGGCCGTGGGGTTGGAGGAGGTCACGAACGGGTAGGTGCCGTGGTCCACGTCGAGGAAGGTGGCCTGGCCGCCCTCCATGAGCACCACCTTGCCCTCGTCGAGGGCCTGGTTGAGCAGGAAGGTGGAGTCCACGATCATCGGGGCGAGCCGCTCGGCGTAGCCCAGGAAGTACTGCACGACCTCCTCGACGTCGATGTCCCGGCGGTTGTAGAGCTTCACCAGTAGCTCGTTCTTCTGCCGCAGCGCGCCCTCGATCTTCTGCCGCAGGATCGACTCGTCCAGGACGTCCTGCACGCGGATGCCCAGCCGGCCGACCTTGTCCATGTAGGCCGGGCCGATGCCGCGGCCGGTGGTGCCGATCGCCCGCTTGCCGAGGAAGCGCTCGGTGACCTGGTCCATGGTCTGGTGGTAGGGGGCCACGAGGTGGGCGTTCGCGGAGAGCCGCAGCCGCGAGGTGTCCGCCCCGCGCGCCTCCAGGCCGTCGATCTCCTCGAAGAGGGCCTGGGGATTGACCACGACGCCGTTGCCGATCACGGGGACGGCGTTGGGGCTCAGGATCCCCGCCGGCAGGAGCTTCAGCTCGAACTTGTCCCCGCCCACCACCACGGTGTGCCCGGCGTTGTTGCCGCCGTTGGGCTTGACCACGTAGTCGACGCGGCCGCCGAGCAGGTCGGTGGCCTTGCCCTTGCCCTCGTCGCCCCACTGGGCGCCGACGATCACGATTGCTGGCATTGACGGACTCTCCTGCCTGGATGACGCGGGAGGTCTCCCGCGGGGCCCGGCGGAGGCTCGCCCCGGCCGGGCACGACAACGCCCCTGTGTCGACCCGGTCCTGTCCGCACGCTCGAGGCGGCGCCGCGCCGGCAGGATGGAGGCCCAGGGGCTCGTACCGTGCAAGTCTAGCGGTCCGTGACCGGGCGCACGCATCCGGGCCCGCCGCCCGGGAGCGCCGCGGTCGGATACCCTGGATGCCCATGAGTTCCCCTTCCTCCTGGACCCGGGCCGAGTCCGGCCCGCCGCGCCCGGCCGCACCGTCCGGGACCGCACCGGGCACCCACCTCAAGGCGCGCCACCTGGTGATGATGGCCCTGGGCAGCGCCATCGGCACCGGCCTGTTCATCGGCACCGGCGCCGCGATCCGCACGGCGGGGCCGGCGGTGCTGCTGTCCTTCCTGGTGGCCTGCGTGCTGCTCGTGCTGGTGATGCGGGCGCTGGGCGAGATGGCCGCCGCGGACCCGTCCCCGGGCGCGTTCTCCACCTACGCCGAGAAGGCCATGGGCCGCACCGTGGGCCGGACCCTGGGCTGGCTGTGGTGGGCGCAGATCGTGGTGGTGGTCGCGGCGGAGGCCACGGCCGCGGCCCAGCTGCTGACGGAGCTGTGGCCGGTGACCGAGCAGTGGGTGCTCGCGCTGCTGTTCATGGTGGTGTTCACCGCGGTC
This sequence comes from Kocuria sediminis, assembly GCF_009735315.1. NCBI lineage: Bacteria > Bacillati > Actinomycetota > Actinomycetes > Micrococcales > Micrococcaceae > Kocuria > Kocuria sediminis. Next base: position 215,375 of record NZ_WOGU01000006.1, on the reverse strand, counting down.
AACCTGGTGAAGGTCCGCACCCTCGGGGAGACCGAGTTCTGGTTCGCCCTGATGAAGGTGCTCGCCGTTCTGGCGTTCCTGGGGGTCGGCCTGGCCGTGCTGCTGGGCCTGACCGACGTGCCCTCCCCCGGGCTCGGCAACCTCACCGCGCACGGCGGCTTCCTGCCCAACGGGCTCACCGGGGTCGCCGCCGCGCTGCTCGTGGTGATCTTCGCGTTCGGCGGCACGGAGCTGGTGACCATCGCGGCCGCGGAGACCGAGGACCCGCAGCACAACGTGGCGCGCGCCGTGCGCACCATCCTGGTCCGCATCCTCGTCTTCTACGTGGGCGCGGTGACCGTGATGGTGCTCGTGCTGCCGTGGAACGACGAGCAGCTCTCCGTGAGCCCCTTCGTGGCCGTGCTGGAGACCGCCGGGGTGCCGGGTGCCGACGTGGTGATGGCCGTGATCATCATCCTGGCGCTGCTCTCGGCGCTCAACGCCAACATCTACGGCTCGTCCCGGATGCTGTACTCGCTGGCCCGCCGCGGCTCCGCCCCGCGGGCCTTCGCCGACGTCTCCGCCCGCGGGGTGCCCCGGACCGCGGTGCTCGTCTCCGTGGCCTTCGGCTTCGGGGCCGTGGTGCTGAACTACCTGTGGCCCGAGACCGTGCTGCTGTGGATGCTCAACACGGTCGGCGCCACCTGCCTCGTGGTCTGGGGGCTCGCCCTGGTCTCCCAGATCGTGCTGCGCCGCCGCGCCGACCGGGACGGGACCGAGCTGCCGCTGCGGATGTGGGCGTTCCCGTGGCTGTCCTGGCTGGCGCTGGCGATCCTCGCCGGCATCCTGCTGCTCGGCCTGCTTGACGACGCCGTGCGCGCTCAGCTGCTGCTCACCGCCGGTCTGGTGCTGCTCATCGCGCTGGCCTCGAGGCTGCTCGGCCGCCGGGCCGAGCACGCCCGCCCGGACTGACCCGGCGGACCGCCGGCCCCGGCGGAGCCGGCGGCGGCGCCACAGGACGTGCCCCCCGGACACGCCACGGGCAGGGCCGGACGCGGCACCGGAGGCACTGTCACAGGCGGTGTCACAGGCGGTGTCAGAGGCGGTGCTCGGGCGGGATCAGCGGCCGCTCGGCGCGGGCCCGCAGCTCCTGGACCGCCCACGAGTTGCCGTCGGGATCGCTGAAGCCGAAGACCGTGCCGCCGTCCCGCTCGTCGAGCACCGTGATCCCGCTGACCTCCACGCCCCGGGACAGCAGCTCCTCCCGGGCCGCCCGGGCGTCCGCGACCACCAGCTGGAGCCCGCGCAGGGAGCCGGGGGCCATCTCCCGGTGGGCGGGGAGGTTGCCCACCACGATCGAGCAGCCGGACCCGGGCGGGGTCAGCTGGGCGATGTCCATCTGCTCGGTGGTGGTGTGGTGGTCGAGGCGGAAGCCGACCTGGTCCCGGTAGAACTCCACGGCCCGGTCGACGTCGCGCACCGGCACCAGCACCACCTCGAGGGTCCAGTCCACGCTCAGCCTCCCTGTCCGCCGAGCAGCCCGGCCAGCAGCTCCTCGAGCCGCTCGTAGCCCTCGGCCATGCCCTTCTCCATGCCGGAGCCGACCATCCCGTCGCGGGCCTCCTGCGAGGCGTGGACGGTGTGCCCGCGCAGCCGGCACCGGCCCTCGCCGAGGTCCTCGAAGCGCAGGTACTCGAGGTCGACCGCGTCGGGCCAGCCCTCGTACTCGAAGGTCTGGACGACCAGCTCGTTCTCGCGCACGGTGTGGAAGACGCCGCGGAAGGCGTACTCCTCGGCGCTGTCCTCGCCGCGCTGGACGAAGCGGTAGGCGCCGCCGGCGCGGAACTCGAAGCCGTCGATCCGGGTCCGCAGCCCGCGCGGGCCGATCCACTGCCGGAACAGCTCGGGGTCGGCGTGGGCGCGGTAGACCTCCGCCACGGGGAAGTCGAAGTCCCGCTCGAAGTCGATGTACGGCACGTCGTCGGGGACGGTCAGGTGCAGGGCGTGTCCCATGGTGAAGTCCTCCCGGTGTGCGCCGCGGGGCGCGGCGCGGGTGTCGAGCACGGCGTCGAGGCGGCGGAACTGCTCCTCCCGGACCAGCCGGTACCGGTCGATCCAGGCGGTGAGCGCCTCCAGCCGTGCGGGGTCCAGGTGGACGGGCCGCCGCTGGGCGTCACGGGTGCGCGTGACGAGCTGCGCCTGCTCGAGGACCTGGATGTGCTTCGAGACCGCCTGCTTGGAGATCGCGAAGGGTTCCGCCAGTTCGGTGACCGTGGCCGGGCCCCGGCTGAGCCGGGCGACGATCCGCCGCCGGACCGGGTCGGCGAGGGCCAGGAAGGCCCGGTCGAGCAGGTCGTCGTCGTCGGGGTCCACGGTGTCTGTCAACGTATTCCTTGATCAACCTGTTGGTTGTTCAAGGCTACGCCCGGCGAGCCGGGGCGGCCACCTCCGAGACCCGATCGTGACGCTCGTCCGTGCCCGGCTCCGGGGCCGCCGGCTCGCGCCGCTCCGCGGCGGCGGAGGCGTCCGGGGCCGGGCGGGCCCGCACGGCGGCGGCCAGGCACGCGGCGGTCACGACGGCGAGCGCGGCGGGCACCCCGCGGTTGACGAAGAACGCGTGGATCTGGGAGTGGTTGCTGAGCACGGTGTACCAGAGGGGCACCGCGGCCGCGGGCAGGGCCAGGACCAGCGCGGCCGCCCAGCGGGACGGCCCGGCGCGCCGGTGGGCCAGGACCAGGCCCGCCGCCGCCGCCAGCAGGCAGCCGGCCAGCACGAGCTCCGCGGTGGGCACCCTGGTCCACCAGTAGTCGATGTTGGCGTGCACCCCCGCCCCGAAGGACTCCGCGACCCCCGCGTGGTCTCCTCCGGTCCGGTTCCCCACGTTGCGGCGGACCACCTCCACGGTGGCCGGGATGCCCAGGAAGGCGCCGGCGATCACCCACCGGGCCACCCAGGTGACGGCGAAGGCCGCCGGCCAGACGGCGCCGGCCAGGAGCACCGCCACGAACGTGGCCCTCAGCTCGCGGCGGTGGAACCACGTCACCGCCCCCACGGCGAAGGCGGACATCGCCCACGGCACGGCGGGAGTGGTCAGGAGGTCCACGAAGCAGAAGAGCGCGGCGCCCAGGGCGGCGCCCGCGCAGCCCAGCCGGGCCGAGCGGGCGGCCCCGAGCGTGGCGAGGAGCACGGACAGGAAGATGAAGGCGATGGAGATCGACTGGCTGAAGGAGGTCGAGGGGGTGGACAGCAGGTTCGTCCCCGCGACGTAGGGCAGCACGAGGGCGAGCCCCACCGCGGTGGAGGTCCGGGCGCGCAGCGCGAGGAACGCCCCGGCCAGGGCGAGCACCATGAGGGTGCCCGAGACGATCCGCAGCCCCTCCAGCCCCGCCACGGCCAGCACCGGGCGGGTGAGCACCGTGTAGCCGGCCCAGTACTTGAAGTAGTTGTTGTCCTCCAGCACGGCCCCCTCGGCGATGGCCCGGAGCTGCTCCGGTCCGCCGCCGCAGGTGGCGAGCCGGGGCATCCGGACGGCCCGGCTGAACGCCGACTCCTCCGGGGACGCGCCCAGGCCCGTGCCCGCGACCACGCACTCGGTGAAGGTGTCCGCCGGGGTGCCCATCCGGTCGATCGTGCCGTGCGGGCCGTAGGTGCCGTCCTCGACCGCGGCGAGGAGGTGCTCGACGATGGGCCGGTCCGGCACGGCCTGGCCCACCACCAGCAGCCCGAACAGGGCGAACTGCAGGACCACCAGCATGCCCAGGCCCTGGAGCCAGGGGCGCAGCGGGGCCAGGCGGCCGCCGGTGCCGGCCGCGGTCACCGGGCCCACCGGCGCTCCTGCGCGGCGGGCGGAACGGGACGGTCCGCCCCGGCCCCGCCGCTCCACGGCGGGGCCGGCTGGCGCAGGTAGAACAGCCGGGAGGTCTCCCGACGGATCCTCGCCTGCCCGTGCAGCAGGACCCCCATCAGCAGGAACACCCCGGCCAGGACCACGAGGGAGGCGGCCAGGAACGCCGTCGGGAAGCGGGGCACGAGCCCGGTGCCCGCGAACTCCACCACCACGGGCAGGCCCAGGACCAGACCGAGCAGGAACAGCGCGCACGAGACGGCGCCGGTGACCAGGAAGGGCCGTTCCTGGAAGAGCAGCTGGGCGAAGATGCCCAGGATCCGGAAGCCGTCGTGGTAGGTCCGCAGCTTGCTCTCGCTGCCCTCGGCCCGGTCGCGGAAGCCCACCTCCACCTCGGTCTGCGGCACCCGGGCGTTGACCGCGTGGACGGTCAGCTCGGTCTCGATCTCGAACTCGCGGGACAGCGCCGGGAAGGACTTCACGAAGCGCCGCGAGAAGACCCGGTACCCGCTGAGCATGTCGGTGACCTGGCGGCGGAAGGCGAAGGTGACGAGGGTGTTGAAGAACCGGTTGCCGGACTCGTGGCCGGCCCGGTAGGCGGTGCCGCTGACCTGGCGGCGCACCCCCAGCACCTGGTCGTAGGGACCCGCCAGCAGGGTCTCGATCATCCGCGGCGCGTCGGCCACGTCGTAGGTGTCGTCGCCGTCGATGAGCAGGTAGACGTCGGCGTCGAGATCCGCGAACGCCCGCCGCACCACGTTGCCCTTGCCCTTCTCCTCCTCGTGCCGCACGTGCGCGCCGGCCCGCCGGGCGGCCTCGGCGGTGCCGTCGGTCGAGCAGTTGTCGTAGACGTGGACCTCGATGCCGGGGACCGTGGCGTGCAGGTCGGTGACGACCTTCGCGATCGCGGCCTCCTCGTTGTGGCACGGCACGACCGCCACGATGCGGGGCGAACTGGGCATGACGTCTCGTTCCTGGGGTCCGGGCGGCGGGGGCACACTCATTATGGCCGTGGGCGGGCGCCGCGCGAACCGGTGCGCGGCGCTGACGCCGCGTGGGTCGCGCGACGCCCGGTGTCGATGTTGCGCCGCGTGACGCGCCCGCCGTCACAGTCGGCGCACCGGCGTCTTCTGCGCCGCCGGGCTTGGCACCCGCCCGGGGCACCCGCTGGAATGGGTCCTGCATCTATCCAGAGCGGCCGAGAGACCTGGCTCGTCGACGCCGCAGCAACCATCCGCAGCCCCACCGGGCCGCGGAACGGTGCTCCCGCCAGGACCGATGGAGCTGTCGCAGCCTCCCGGGTCCACCCCGGGACGGCCGGCGCCCTCCCTCGGGGTGACCCCAGGAGGTTCTGTGAGACGACCACCCGACCGGACGGCGCCACCGCCGTCGCTGTCCTACGAGCTCTATCCACCGCGCTGCGCGGCGAGCGCCGAGACGCTGCTGCGGACCATCGAGGAGCTCGAGCCCACCCGCCCCGACCACGTCGCTGTCACGTACAGCGGGGACGCCCCGCGGCGGGCCGGATCGCTGGCGCTGCTGGACCACCTCCTGGCCCGCACCGGCCTGCGGCCCCTGGCGCACCTCACGTGCGTGGGCAGCACGCGGGCCGAGCTGGAGGAGACCGTCACGTCCCTGCTCCACCGCGGCGTCCGGGGCGTCCTGGCCCTGCGCGGGGACCTGGAGCCGGACGCGGAGCCCGGCGAGCTGGCCCACGCCGGGGACCTGGTGGAGCTCGTGCGCGAGGTCGAGCAGCGCCACACCGCGTCCCTCGCCGGCGGCCGGCTCGCCGTGGGCGTGGCCGCCTACCCGACCCGGCACCCCGAGTCCCCGTCCTTCCGGCACGACATCGAGGTGCTGCTGGCCAAGCAGCGTGCCGGGGCGGACTTCGCGATCACGCAGGTCTACTTCCGCCCGCAGCGCTACGAGCGCCTCGTTGCCTCCGCCCGGGCCGCCGGGGTGACGATCCCGATCGTGCCGGGGATCATGCCCGTCACGGAGCCGCGGCGGCTGGCCACGCTGTGCCGGCTCGCCGGGCTCCGGCCCCACCCGGGCCTGGCCGCGGCCCTGGAGGAGGCCGCCGGCCCCGCCGAGCGGCACCGGGCGGGCGTGGCCTTCGCGACCCGCCTGGCCCGCGCGGCCCTCGACGCCGGGGCGCCCGGGCTGCACCTCTACACCTTCAACGAGCACCGGGCCGCCCTGGACCTGCTGGAGCGTGTGGACCTGCCGCGCGTGCCCCACCAGCCGGCGGCCCTGCCGGACCTGCTGCCCGCCTGAGCAGCGAGGGAGGCCGGCCCCGTCCGCGCCTCGTGGCCCGGGCCTCTTCCCGGGCCCTTCCCCTGACCTTCGCCCGTACCTTTTCCCAGATCTGCCGAGGAGCACACCCATGAGCACGACCACCCCTGCCGTCCCCTTCCCCGCCGCCACCATCACCGGGTACCCCCGGATCGGCCGGCGCCGCGAGCTGAAGCAGGCCCTCGAGGCCTACTGGGCCGGGCGCTCGACCCGCGAGGAGCTCGAGGCGGCCGCCGGCGAGCTGCAGCTGGCCACCTACCGCCGGCTGGTGGAGCTGGGCCTGGGCGCGCAGGACGCGTCCCTGCCCGCGGCCTTCCCCCTCTACGACCAGGTCCTCGACACCACCGTGGCCCTCGGGGCGGTCCCGTCCCGCTTCGCGGACCTGGCCGGGGCGGACGGGCGCCTGGACCTGGACGGCAGCTTCGTGCTGGCCCGCGGCGACGCCGGGCGGGCACCGCTGGAGCTGACCAAGTGGTTCGACACCAACTACCACTACCTGGTCCCCGAGATCGGCCCCGGGACCCCTTTCACCGCCTCCGCCGGCCGGCTCGTGGCCGACGTCCGCCGCGCCGCCGAGAACGGCTTCACCGTCCGTCCCGTCCTCGTGGGCCCCGTCTCCTTCCTCCTGCTGGCCAAGGCCGACGACGACGCCCCCGCCGGCTTCGACCCCCTGCAGCGGCTCGCCGACCTGCTCCCGGTGTACGCCCAGCTGCTCGGCGAGCTCGCCGCGGCCGGGGCGCCGTGGGTCCAGCTGGAGGAGCCGGCGCTCGTGGCCGACCAGGACGTGCCCGCCGCGCGGCTCGCCGCGGCCGTGCAGGAGGCCTATCCGGCGCTCACGGCCGTTCCCGGGCGGCCGCGGCTGCTCGTCACCACCTCCTACGGCTCCCCGGGCGCCCTGCTGCGCCCGCTGGCCCGCAGCGGGGTCGAGGCCGTGCACCTGGACCTGGTCAAGGGCGCGGCCCCCGCCCCCGCGGAGCTGGCGCTGTTCGCCGGCGAGGGCGCCCCCGTGCTCGTGGCCGGGGCGGTCGACGGGCGCAACGTGTGGCGGGCCGACCTGGCCGGCCGGCTCGGTGAGCTGGAGGACCTGGCCCGCGCCGGCGCCCGGGTCGCCGTGGCCAGCTCCACCTCCCTGTTCCACGTCCCGCACGACGTGGCCGAGGAGACCAGGCTGCACCCGCTGCTGCGCAGCTGGCTCGCCTTCGCCGACCAGAAGGTCGGCGAGATCGTCACCCTGGCCCGCGGTCTCGCCGCGGGGCGGGGGGCGGTCGCGGACCGGCTGGCGGAGGCCGCCGCGGCCCGCCGCTCCCGCGAGGACGCCCCGGGGGTCCGGGACGCGGCGGTGCGCGAGCGGGCCGCGTCCCTGACCTCGGCGGAGATCGGCCGCGCCCCCGCCGCGGTGCGCCGCGCCGCCCAGGAGGGCCGGTCCTTCACGGCCTCCGGTCCCCTGCCCCCGCTGCCCACCACCACCATCGGCTCCTTCCCGCAGACCGCCGAGGTCCGCGCCGCCCGCGCCCGGCACCGCGCCGGGGCGCTTCCGGACGCCGAGTACGAGGGGTTCCTGCGCGAGGAGATCGAGCGGGTGGTGCGCCTGCAGGAGGAGCTCGGGCTCGACGTGCTCGTGCACGGCGAGCCGGAGCGCAACGACATGGTCCAGTACTTCGCCGAGCACCTGGACGGCTTCGCGACCACCGTGCACGGCTGGGTGCAGTCCTACGGCTCCCGCTGCACCCGCCCGTCGATCCTGTGGGGTGACGTCAGCCGGGAGGGCCCGGGGCTGCGCGGCGAGGCGTTCACCGTTCCGTGGATCGGCCACGCCCAGTCCCTCACCGACCGTCCCGTCAAGGGCATGCTGACCGGCCCGGTCACGATCCTCGCGTGGTCCTTCGTGCGCGACGACCAGCCGCTGGAGCAGACGGCACGGCAGGTGGCGCTGGCGCTGCGCGACGAGGTCGCGGACCTGGAGGCCGCCGGGATCGGGATCATCCAGGTCGACGAGCCGGCCCTGCGGGAGCTGCTGCCGCTGCGCCGTGCCGACCAGCAGGCCTACCTCGGCTGGTCGGTGGACGCGTTCCGCCTGGCCACCTCGGGCGTGCGGGACGAGACCCAGATCCACACCCACCTGTGCTACTCCGAGTTCGGCGAGGTCGTCGGGGCGATCGACGGCCTGGACGCCGACGTCACCAGCATCGAGGCGGCCCGCTCCCGGATGGAGGTGCTCACGGACCTGGAGGCCGCCGGCTTCTCCCGCGGCATCGGCCCCGGCGTGTGGGACATCCACTCCCCGCGGGTGCCCGGACAGGAGGAGATCGAGCAGCTGCTCGAGCGGGCACTGGAGCACGTGCCGGCGCGGACCCTGTGGGTCAACCCGGACTGCGGGCTGAAGACCCGCGGCTACGAGGAGACGAAGGCCTCCCTGGAGCACCTCGTGGCGGCGGCCCGGACCGCCCGGGAGCGGGTGGCGCAGCCGGCGGGGCCGGCGCTGATCGTCCAGCACGGCTCGCGCCCCTGACCACGGCGGAACCGGGCGCCCGGCGCGGGCGACCACGGAGATCCCGTGGTCGCCCGCGCCGGGCGCGGTCGGCGGGCGCGGCCGCGGCCGCGGGAACGCTGCGGCGGGCGCTTCACGGAGGAGGACGCGCGCCGCTGCCGGCGCGGCCCGGCGAGCGCCGGCGGCGCTCCGGGGCGGCGCCGGGCACGGTCCTCCGCCGCCGCTGCCGGCTCAGTCCGCCCGGGCCCCCGGTGCGGGACGGCCGGGCCGGCGCGGGAGCGAGAGCTCCCCGGTGTCCACGACCTCGGTGGCGATGTCCGCCATCTTCCGGTTGCTGTCCTGGCTGGCCAGGCGCAGCAGCTCGTGCGCCTGCTGGCGGGTGAGCCTGTGCTGGGCCATCAGCACCCCGATGGCGGTGCCGATCTCCCGGTTGGACTGCAGCGCCAGCTCCAGGTTCTCGGCCCGCTCCTGGGTGAGCGCCGTCGAGACCGCCCACGCGGCGTGGGTGGCCAGCATCGTGCCGGCCCACTCGGTCTGCGCGTCGAAGGCGTCGGGGACGTCGGAGTACAGGTTCAGCGCGGCGACCAGGTCCGGGTCCGCGACCAGGGTCAGCCGGTAGGCCAGCGCGCTGCGCATTCCGAGCTCCCGGGCGACCTGCGCCCCGTACTCCGGCCAGCGGGCGTCGTGGGCCAGGTCCCCGGAGCGGTGCACGCTGTCCTCGAGCGCCGCGTCCACGCACGGGCCCGAGCCCACCCGGCACTGCAGGGCGTCGGCCTCCAGGGCCCGCTCGCCGGTGGCGGCCAGGGTCCGGAACGTGCCGTGGCGCAGGGTGGTGATGCTGGCCCACCGCGCCCCCGGCAGCGTCTGCACCGCCTGCCGGATCACCGCCTCGACCAGGGCGTCCGCGGTCACGGTCCGCAGCTGCTCGCCCAGCCCCACGACGGCGTCGGCGATCTCGGCCAACCCGGACGGGTCGGCCGGTGTGGCCGGGAGCGGCGTGCTCACGCGCACCTCCGGTCGGTCGTGGTGACGGTTCCGCGCCACGGGACGTCGGGGCCTGGCACAGGAAAAGCCTGACAGCACTCCGCCCTCGCCACAAGCCGTTCCCCACCACCCCGGCCGCCGGGACGCCGAGGACCCCGTCCAGGCGCAGACCGGATCCACCGGTCGGCCACCTCGGCCCCCGCGGGCCGGCCGCTCCCTCGCCGCGGCCCCGGCCCGCCTCTCAGGAGGACCGGACGCAGCCGGCCGCCTTGTCCACCGCGTGCCGCAGCGGCTCCCCGGCCGCCCACCGCCGGAGGCTGTCCCCGAACTGGGCCGCGAGCTCGTCCCGCCACCCCTCGACGTCACCGCACAGGTGCGCGGACGCGTGCACGTCGTCCATCGCCCAGAATCGGCCGGCTCGGCCGCGGGGACGACCGTGCCGACGTCGGGGGCCTCGGAACGGGCCGTGCACCCGGCGCCGCACCCCGCCAGGCCCTCGCGGGTCACCACCGTGACGTCGGCGAGGCGGCGCAGGGCGGCCTCGTTGGCCGGCAGAGGCGTGCCGTCCGCGGTCAGCACGACCACGCGCGGCGGAACGGGAGCGGCGCTCGTGCGGCCACCCTCCGGCCCGCGCCGCCCCGGGTACGCTTTGCAGATGACGTCCCCTCGCGCCACGGGTCCCCGCATGCTCCGCTCCCTCGCCGTCCGCTCGGCCGTGGGCATGGTCGCCGTCCAGGCAGCGGTGGTGGCCACCCTGGTGGCCACGGACGCGATCAAGCGCCGGAAGCGGGCCAAGCGTTCCGGCTTCCCGCGGCCCGGCACCTTCGAGCACACGGTCGCGGACACCGGGACCACGGTGTACACCTACGGTGAGGACCTGTACCGGGACATGCTCGCCGCGATCCGGGGCGCGCAGCGCCAGGTCCTCCTGGAGACCTTCATCTGGAAGGACGACGAGGTCGGCCGGGCCTTCCTGGAGGCCGTCAACGACGCCGCCGCCCGCGGGGTGCAGGTGCACGTGATGTACGACGGCTTCGGCAACCTGGTGGTCCCGCACTCCTTCTACCGCTTCCACCCCGACGTGCACGTCTACCGGTTCCCCGTGCTGCGCCCGCGCCTGCTGCTCAGCCCGCTGCAGGCCACCGGACTGACGCACCGGAAGCTGCTGGTCGTCGACCAGGAGGTCGGCTTCGTGGGCGGGTACAACATCGGGTCGCTCTACGCCACCCAGTGGCGGGACACCCACGTGCGGCTCACCGGGCCCGCCGCCTTCGAGCTCGGCCACTCCTTCGCCTCGGTGTGGAACCACCCCTCCGCGCGGCGGCCCAAGCTGCCGCACGTGAACCCGGGCTCCTGGGACTCCCGGGTGCGGGCGATCAACAACATCCCGGCCAGCCTGGTGTACCCGATCCGCGGCGTCTACCTCGACGCGATCCACCGGGCCACGGACCACATCTACCTGACCACCGCCTACTTCATCCCCGACCAGCAGATCCTCTCCGCCCTGATCGAGGCCTCCCGGCGCGGGGTGGACGTGCGCGTGATCCTGCCCGAGAACTCCAACCACGTCCTCGCCGACTGGCTCTCCCGGGGCTTCTACTCCACGCTGCTGGCCGAGGACATCACCGTGCTGCTCTACCGCCACGCCATGATCCACGCCAAGACCGCCACCATCGACGGGCAGTGGTCGATCGTGGGCACCGCCAACATCGACCGGCTGAGCCTGGGCTTCAACTACGAGACCAACCTGGAGATCCACGACCGCGACTTCGCCGCGGATATGGAGGCGGTCTTCGCCGCGGACAGCGAGAACTGCCGGGAGCTCACCGCCGGGCAGTGGGACGAACGGTCCCCCGCGGCGTGGTTCGCCGAGACCGTCCTGGTGCCGCTGCGACCCTTCCTCTGAGCGCTCCCTCCGGGCGGGAGCGGCCCGGGTGCTACCCTCGGGCGTCGGTGTGCCGTGGATGAGGTGGTCGTGGGAAATACGGATCCGAGCGTGGTGTTCGACGCCGTGGACCTGCTGGGCGTGCTCACCAACGGCGTGCTGGGCGGGGCGGTCGCGCGCCAGCTGCGGATGGACCCGGTCGGTTTCGTGTTCCTCGCCGTCGTCTCCGCGCTCGGCGGCGGCCTGCTGCGGGACACGCTGCTGCAGGTGGGCTTTCCCGTGGCGCTGACCAATCCCGCCTACCTCGGCACGGCGATCGCCGGGGCCGCCGTCGCGTTCTTCCTGCAGCTGCGCGGCAGGTGGACCCACCGCGTGCTGATCGTGGCCGACGCCCTGGCCGTGGGCTGCTGGGCGGCCACGGGCACCGCCAAGGCCCTCGACGTCGGACTGGGCTGGCTGCCGGCCGTGATGATCGGGGTGATCACCGCCGTGGGCGGCGGGATGATCCGCGACATCGCCGTGGGGCGGGTGCCGATGATCTTCGGCGGCAACACCCTCTACGCCACCGGGGCGGTGATCGCCGGCGCCGAGATGGCGGTCCTGCACGGCCTGGGCCGGCCCAACTGGGGCATGGCCGCGGCGATCCTCACCGCCGCGACGGTCACCGTCCTCGCCCGGCGCCGGGGGTGGCGCCTGCCCGGGGCCGGTGAGTGGAACGTGCGCCTGCCGAGGCGGGACTGGCCCCGCCCGTCCTGGCGTCCGCGCCGGCCCCGCCGCGGCAGGGGCGACGGCCCCGGCGACAGCCGCGGCCGCGGGCCGGGATCCGGCACGCCCTGACCGGCGCGGGTCCGGGCACGTCCCCGGGCCCGGGCCGCCGGGTCAGCGCTGCAGCTGCTCCGCGGCGGTGGGGTCGGAGTCGTTGAGAAACTTCTGGATGCGCTCGGCCTCGTCGAACTCGCCGATCGCGGCCGCGGCCCGGCCGAGGGCGGACAGCGCGCGGAGGAAGCCGCGGTTGGGCTCGTGGGAGAACGGGATGGGCCCGTGGCCCTTCCAGCCGTGGCCGCGCAGGGCGTCCAGGCCGCGGTGGTAGCCCACGCGGGCGAACGCGTAGCCCTCCAGCGTCCGGCCCTCGGCGAGGGCGTCCTCGGCGCACATCGCCCACGCGAGGGAGGCCTTCGGGAAGCGTGCGGCGAGGTCCTCCGCCTCGTCGCCCGCCTCGATGCGCTCGGCCAGTCCCGGGTCCGCCGAGAGGTAGGTGGGGTCGGGGCCGTCGAGCAGGTTCTTGCCGGTGAGGCTCATGGGGGAAGGGGTCCTTTCGGTGCGCGGAGCTGCGGGATGCGTACGGGGGCGGCACGGGACGGACGACGGCGGCGCCCCGCTCGGGCAGGGCGCCGCCGCCGGTCCCCCGCGGCCGCGGAGGGTGGTGCCGCTACTTGACGGAGGTCCCGGCGGAGCCGAGGTTCTGGCAGGCCTCGACCACGCGGGCGGCCATGTTCTCCTCGGCCAGGGCGCCCCACACGCGCGGGTCGTACTTCTTCTTGTTGCCGACCTCGCCGTCGACCTTCAGCACGCCGTCGTAGTTGGTGAACATGTGCCCCGCGACCGGGCGCGTGAAGGCGTACTGGGTGTCGGTGTCCACGTTCATCTTGACCACCCCGTACTCCACGGAGTTCGCGATCTCCTGGGCGGTGGAGCCGGAGCCGCCGTGGAAGACCAGGTCGAAGGGCCGGTCCTTGCCGAGCTTCTTGCCGACCTCCTGCTGGATCTGCTGCAGCAGCTCCGGGCGCAGCTTGACCCCGCCGGGCTTGTACACCCCGTGCACGTTGCCGAAGGTCAGGGCGGTGAGGTAGCGGCCGTTCTCCCCGGCGCCGAGGGCCTCCACGGTGGCCAGGCCGTCCTCGACGGTGGAGTAGAGCTTCTCGTTGATCGCGTTCTCCACGCCGTCCTCCTCGCCGCCGACCGCGCCGATCTCGACCTCGAGGATGATCTTGGCCCGATGCGTGCGGGCCAGCAGCTCCTGGGCGATCTTCAGGTTCTCGTCGAGCTCGATCGCCGAGCCGTCCCACATGTGGGACTGGAAGATCGGGTCCTCGCCGCGGGCCACGGCCTTCTCCGACTCCTCCAGCAGCGGCAGCACGAAGCCCTCGAGCTTGTCCTGCGGGCAGTGGTCGGTGTGCAGGGCGATGTTGACGTCGTAGTTCTTCGCGACCTCGCGGGCGAACGCCGCCATCGCGAGCGAACCGGTGACCATGTCCTTGACGGAGGCCCCGGACCAGTAGGCGGCCCCGCCGGTGGAGGCCTGGATGATGCCGTCCGAGCCCGCCTCGGCGAAGCCGCGGATGGCCGCGTTGAGGGTCTGGGAGGAGGTGACGTTGATCGCCGGGTAGGCGAAGCCCTTCTCCTTGGCGCGGTCGATCATCTCGGCGTAGACGTCAGGGGTTGCGATGGGCATGCTGGCTCCTTCGGGTCGGGTGTGGCCTGCCTCCCACTCTAGCCAAACCGTCGCCGGGGGACGACGGAGGGCCGTCACGGGTCGTGCGCTTCAGCCCGGCGGCTGGCCGAACACGTGGCGGCGGACCCACGCGTGCATGGCCACGGCGGCCGCGGCGGAGGCGTTGATCGAGCGGGTGGAGCCGAACTGGGCGATCGACAGGGTCGCCCCCGCCGCGGCGTGCATCTCGGGGCTGAGCCCCGGCCCCTCCTGCCCGAACACCAGCACGCAGCGCTCCGGCAGGTCGTAGGTCTCCAGCGGCCGGGAGTCCGGGAAGTTGTCGATCCCGATGACGGGCAGCCCCTCGGCGGCCGCCCAGGCCGTGAACTCCTCGACGCTCGCGTGGTGGCGCACGTGCTGGTAGCGGTCGGTGACCATGGCGCCGCGCCGGTTCCAGCGCCGCCGCCCCACGATGTGCACCTCCCGGGCGAGGAAGGCGTTGGCGGTGCGCACCACGGAGCCGATGTTGAGGTCGTGCTGCCAGTTCTCCACGGCCACGTGGAAGCCGTGCCGGCGGGTGTCGAGGTCGGCGACGATCGCCTCCATGGTCCAGTACCGGTAGCCGTCCACGACGTTGCGCCGGTCTCCGTGCGCCAGCAGCTCCGGGTCCCACTGCGCGCCCTCGGGCCAGGGGCCCTCCCACGGGCCGACGCCCACCGCGGGCCCGGCCGCGGCGGCCTCGACGGCGGGAGCCTCGACGGCGGGGTCAGTCAAGTCCGAGCTCGTCCTTCGTGAAGGCGTAGAGGCACGGCACGCCCGCGGTCTCCTGGATGCGCTCCTTCGCGCCGGTGCGCCGGTCCACGATGATGGCCACGGCCACCACGTTGGCGCCGGCCCGCTGCAGGGCCTCCACCGCGGTGAGCGCCGAGCCCCCGGTCGTGGAGGTGTCCTCGACGACGACGACGTCGCGCCCGGCCACCGGGGGGCCCTCGACCTGACGGCCCATCCCGTAGCTCTTCTGGGCCTTGCGGACCACGAACGCGTCCACGGCCCGCCCCCGGTCCCCGGCGGCGTACATGATCGCGTGCCCCACCGGGTCGGCGCCCATGGTCAGCCCGCCCACGGCGTCGAAGGGAATCCCGGCCTCGTCGAACATGGCGAGCATCACCTGGCCCACGTAGCGGGAGGCCTCGTGGTGCAGGGTCACGCGCCGCAGGTCCACGTAGTAGTCGGCCTCGATGCCGCTGGCCAGGGTGACCCTGCCGCGCACCACGGCGAGGTCGATGATCAGCCGGCGGAGGCGCTCACGGGCGGTCGCGAGGTCCACGGGAGAGAAGTCGGTGGTCATGCGCCCCAGTCTATGGGTCCGCGGATCCGCCCGACCGCCCGACGGGGAGCGGCCCGCACGCTGGCACCCGGCATCGGGGCACGGACGCGCCGGGCCTCCCGGCGGTCCCGGTCCTGCGGGGAACGGCGACGGCCCGGGGCGGCGGACTGCTCGGTCCCGGCGCGGACCCGGGACCGTGGACCTCGTTTGACGATCCGCCGGGAAGGGTATGAGCTGTGCCGTGACGAGTGCGAACGCTCGAGACGGAAGGAGTGCCGTGCCGGAATGGCTCCTGGCCGGTGGTGCCGGTCTGCTGGCGGGTGGTGCCCTGTTGGCGGGCAGCGCGATTGCGTGGTTCGTGCAGGTGCCGGCCCGGGTGGTCGCGGTCGTCATGGCCTTCGGAGCCGGTGTGCTGATCTCGGCGCTGGCCTTCGAGCTCGTCCAGGAGGCCGCGGACGAGGGCGGGCTGGCGCCCACCGCCTCGGGCTTCCTAGCGGGCTCGGTGGTCTACGTGGCCCTCAACGTCCTGCTGGCCCGTCACGGCGCCCGGCACCGCAAACGCTCCGGGACGCAGCAGCCCTCGCAGGCCGAGCACAGCAGCAGCGGCGGGGCGATCGCCATCGGGGCGCTGCTGGACGGGGTGCCGGAGTCCATGGTGCTGGGCTTGAGCTTCCTCACCGGGGGCGGGCTGAGCCTGCCGATGTTCGCCGCGGTGTTCATCTCCAACGTTCCCGAGGGCCTCTCCAGCACGGCGGGGTGGAAGCGGGCCGGGCGCGGCCCCGGCTACGTGTTCGGCATCTGGGGGGCGATCGCGGCGGCCTCGGGACTGGCGGCCCTGGCCGGCTACCTGCTGCTGGACGGGGCTCCGCCGACCACGCTGGCCTTCGTCAACGCCGTGGCGGCCGGGGCCATCCTGGCGATGATCACCGACACGATGATCCCGGAGGCCTTCGAGAAGGCCGCCCTGTACTCGGGGCTGATCGCCACGCTGGGCTTCCTGGCCGCCTTCAGCCTGCACTCCCTGGGCTGACCGGCGCCGGCCCCCTGGAGGGGATGGCGGCGTCGCTGCGGTGGGCGCGTCCGTGGTGGAGCTGCAGGGCACTGTTGACGAGGCTGAAGTGGCTGAAGGCCTGCGGTGTGTTGCCCAGGTGCCGGCGGGTGCGGGGGTCCCACTGCTCGCTCAGCAGCCCGACGTCGTTGCGCAGCCGGAGGAGCCGTTCGAACAGGGCCACGGCCCGGTCGCGGCGCCCGGTGCCGTGGAGGGCGTCGACCAGCCAGAAGGAGCACGCCAGGAACACCCCCTCGCCCCCGGGCAGTCCGTCGTCGGTGCGCCCGGTGTGGTAGCGCAGCACGAACCCGTCCTCGGTCAGTTCCCGCTCGATCGCCTCCACGGTGCCGACGACCCGGGGATCGTCCGGGGGGAGGAAGCCCGTGCGGGGGATCAGCAACAGGGCTGCGTCCAGGGCGGCGCTGCCGTAGGCCTGCACGAAGGTGTTGCGCTCGGCGTCGAAGGCGTGCCGCAGCACGTCGGCGTGGATGGTGTCCCGCAGCGCCTCCCACCGCTCGACGGGCCCGGGCAGCCCGGACCGGCGCACCCCCGCGGCCATCCGGTCGGCGGCGACCCAGGCCATGACCTTGGAGTGGGTGAAGTGCTGCCGGGGCCCGCGCACCTCCCACAGTCCGTTGTCCGGGGTCCGCCAGGCGCCCTCGAGGTGGTCCATCAGCGCGGTCTGGATGTCCCAGGCCTCCTCCTTCGGGCCCAGCGCGGTGGTGCGGGTCAGCGCGAGCCCGTCGAGGACCTCTCCCCACACGTCGAGCTGCAGCTGGCCGGCGGCGGCGTTGCCGATCCGCACCGGCGACGACCTCTCGTAGCCGCCCAGCCACGGCAGCGTCGTCTCGGGCAGCCGGCGGCGGCCGTCGATGCCGTACATGATCTGCAGCTCGGCCGGGTCGCCCGCCACCGCCCGCAGCAACCACTCACGCCACGCGGCGGCCTCCTCGGTGTAGCCGGCCGCGAGCATGGCCTGGAGGGTCAGGGTGGCGTCGCGCAGCCAGCAGTAGCGGTAGTCCCAGTTCCGGGGCCCGCCGAGCTGCTCGGGCAGCGAGGTGGTCGCCGCCGCCACGATCCCGCCCGTCGGGGCGTAGGTGAGGGCCTTGAGCGTGATCAGGGAGCGCTGGACCGCCTCCCGGTGGGGGCCGGTGGCCAGGCTCCGCGCAGACCACCGGTCCCAGAACTCCTGCGTGGCCTGGCACGCGGCGGCCGCCTCGACGCCGTCCGGGCGCGGCCGATGGCTGGGGGCGCGGGTCAGGACGAAGGGCACCGTCTCCCCGGCCGTCACGGTGAACTCCCCCAGGGTGCGGAAGTGCTCCCCGCGCAGGGGCACCGGGGTGGCCAGGTACACCGCGTCCGGGCCCGCGATCGCCCGGATGCCCCCGGGCGCGCGGCGGACCCAGGGCACGACATGCCCGTAGTCGAAGCGCAGCACCAGCTCCGTGCGCATGGCCACGGAGCCGCTCAGGCCCTCGACGATGCGCACCACGGTGGAGTGCTCCTCCCGCGGCGGCATGAGGTCGACCACCCGCGCCCGTCCGGTGGGGGTGTCCCACTCGGTGTCCAGGACCAGCGTCCCGGGCCGGTACCGGCGCCGGGTGCACCGCTGGGCACCGGCCGGGGCCAGCAGCCACCGTCCCGCCTCGGAGGTGTCGAGCAGCGCGGCGAAGCACGCCGGGGAGTCGAAGTCGGGCAGGCACAACCAGTCGATGGACCCGTCGCGGCCGACCAGGGCCGCGGTGTGCAGGTCACCGATCAGGGCGTAGTCCTCGATCCTGACGCCCACCGGGGTCACCGTCCTCCGTTCCGGGGCCCGGCCCGCTCGTGCGGGCGGTGGGCACACCGTAGACCCCCATCCCGCCGATGGCTACACCGGCGGCCCTCGTCCTCTTCGCAACACGAGGGTCTTTCACCCGCGGAGCGGCGTACCATGAGCCGCGTCGGCGCCTCTCGGCCGTAGGAAGTGGTCCTTGTGCGCACCTTTCCGCTCCTCCCTCACCGGCGCCTGCGGCCGGATCGTCGGGAGATCCTTCCCTCCCCCACCGCCGTGACGCCGCCCGGCGGAGCGTCGCCGGGCGGCGCACCGTCCGGCGTCCCGGCGGGTGCCGTGCCGCCGGCCGCGCAGCCGGCGGTCTCGCCGTGGGCCGACGGCCTGGGCCGGGCCGGTTCGCGGGCGATCCAGCTGCTGGCCGTGACCGCGGTCGTCACGCTCGTGCTCTACGGGCTGCTGGCGATCAAGGTGATCGTGCTGGCCGCGCTGATCGCGCTCATCCTGGCCTCGGCCGCCTTTCCCCTGGTGCGCCGGCTGACCGGGCACGGCTGGAGCAGCACCGGCGCCGCCTCGACCGTCTTCCTGGGCCTGCTCGTCGTGCTGGGCGGGGCCGTCACAGGGGTGGTGCTCGGGATTCGAGGGGGCCTCGACGAGCTGGTCGTCGCCGCCGCCTCCGGCTGGCGGCACGTCCAGGAGCTCCTCGCCGCCGGCCCGCTGCCCGTGCCGGTGGATGCGGCCACCGTCAACGCGGCCCTGGCCGAGGTCGGGAACTACCTCACCAGCGCCGACGCCCGGGAGAGCGCCCTGACCGGGTTGACGGTCGCCTCGGAGGTCCTGACGGGCTCCGTGCTGATGGCCATCATCCTGTTCTTCTTCCTCAAGGACGGGCCCCGGATGTGGAGCTTCGTGCTGCGCTGGTTCGCCGGGGACACCCGGGCCAAGCTGTCCGAGTCGGGGGACCGGGCCGTGAGCATCCTGGGCTCCTACGTGCGCGGGATCTGCCTCATCGCCACCGTCGACGCCGCCTTCATCGGCGCCGGCCTGTGGGTCGTGGGGGTGCCCCTGGTCGTGCCGCTGACGGCGCTGGTCTTCCTCACCGCCTTCGTGCCCGTCGTGGGGGCCCTGGTCGCCGGAACCGTGGCGGCCCTGGTGGCGCTGGTCGCCAACGGCCCGGTCCCGGCACTGGTCGTGGTCATCATCGTGGTGGTCGTCAACCACCTCGAGGGCTACTTCCTGCAGCCGGTGGTCATGGGGCACACCCTGAGCCTGCACGGGCTGGTCGTGCTCCTGGCCCTGGCCGCCGGCAGCGTGCTCGGCGGGGTCGCCGGCGCTGTGCTGGCCGTGCCGCTGACCGCCGTGGCCTGGGCGGTGCTGCAGGTCTGGACCAGCCGGTACCAGTCCGGGGACGACCCGCTCCTGGGCCCGGATCCCGTGTCCTCCGCGGAAGGGGTCGCCGACCGGGTCAGCAGGATCCAGCGCCGGAAGTACCAGGGGATGCGCCACCAGCCGCGCCCCGCGCCGTGGGCCGCGGCTCCGGCCCGCCCGGCCCCGCGCGCCGGGAGCACTCCATGACCGTGCGCCCCTCCCACCCGTCCGACCGGCGGCCGCAGCGGGGACACCGGGTCACGGCGTACTCCCCCGTCGCCCGCGCCATGCCCGCCCGCGTCGTCCGCGCCGCTCCCGCGGCACCCCGGAGCCGGCTGTCCCGGTGGCTGGCCGCCCACCAGGTACACCCGGTGGGACCGGCCGTCGCCGCGGCCGACGAGCGGGTCCAGCCCTGGTGGAAGGTGATGTGCCTGACCGGGGTGGACTACTTCTCCACCCTGTCCTACCTCCCGGCCATCGCCGCCCTGGCCGCCGGGGTGTTCTCCCCGCTGGCCACCCTGCTCATCGTCGTGCTGACCCTCGCCGGGATGCTGCCGATGTACCGGCGGGTCGCCCAGGAGAGCCCGTACGGTCAGGGCTCGGTGGCGATGCTCGAGCGTCTGCTGCCGTTCTGGCGCGGGAAGGTCTTCGTGCTGGTCCTGCTGGGGTTCGTGGCGACCTCGTGGATCATCACCATCACCCTCTCCGCGGCCGATGCGACCGTGCACGTGCTGGAGAACCCCTACGCCCCGGCGTTCCTGCACGGGCACCAGGTGGCCGTCACCGTGCTGCTGCTGGTGGTGCTCGGCGGGGTGTTCCTGCTGGGCTTCACGGAGGCGGTGGCCGTGGCCGTGCCGCTGGTGGCCGTGTTCCTGGGACTGAACGCGGTGGTCATCGGGGAGGGGATCCTCGAGATCGCCGCCGCACCGGAACTCCTGACCGGGTGGACCCAGGAACTGACCCGCTCCGGGGGCCCGGCTCAGGTCGTGGCTCTGTCGGTGCTGGCCTTCCCCCTGCTGGTGCTGGGCCTGTCCGGGTTCGAGACGGGGGTGTCGATGATGCCCCTGGTCGCCGCCGAGGGCGCCACCCCGGCCCAGCGGCTCGCCCGCAGGATCCACAACACCCGCCGGCTGCTGACCGCCGCCGCCGTGATCATGAGCGGCTACCTCATCGGGTCGTCCTTCGTGACCACGGTGCTGATCCCGGCCGAGGAGTTCGAGGCGGGCGGTGCGGCCAACGGCCGTGCCCTGGCCTACCTGGCCCACGAGCACCTCGGGGAGACCTTCGGCACCGCCTACGACCTGTCCAGCATCCTGATCCTCTGGTTCGCCGGCGCCTCGGCGATGGCCGGGCTGATCAACATCGTCCCCCGCTATCTGCCCGGCTACGGCATGGCCCCGGAGTGGGGGCGGCTGGTGCGCCCGGTGGTGCTCGTCTACACGACGATCAGCATCGGCATCACGCTGGTCTTCCGCGCCGACGTCGACGCCCAGGCCGGCGCCTACGCCACCGGGGTGCTGGTGATGATGCTCTCCGGGGCGGTGGCCGTGACCGTCTCCGCGCTGCGGCGCCACCGGCGCGGGCCCGCGGCCGGCTTCGCCGCACTGGTGCTCGTCCTGGGCTACGCCCTGGTCGACACCATCGTCCTGCAGCCCGACGGCCTGGTCATCTCGGCGTTCTTCATCACCGGGATCATCACCATCTCGCTGATCTCCCGGATCTACCGCACCACCGAGCTGCGCGTCGAGCGCATCACCTTCGACCCCGCGGCCCGCCGGTTCATCGAGGACTCCCTGGTCTACGACGGTCGCCTGGACATCGTCGCCCACAAACCGGCCGGGACCACCGGGACCCGCTACGCCGCGAAGGAGGCCGTCCAGCGACGGGTCAACCCCGTCCCCGGTACCGCGGACGTCGTCTTCCTCGAGATCGAGATCAGCGACCCCTCCGACTTCAGCACACAGCTGGAGGTGCACGGCGTGGAGGTCGACGGCCACCGCATCCTCCGCGCCGCCAGCCCCGCCGCCCCCAACGCCATCGCCGCGATCCTGCTGGCCCTGCGCGACGCCACCGGCGTGGTCCCGGAGGCCTACTTCGACTGGTCCGAGGGCAACCCCGTCGCCCACCTGGTGCGCTATCTGCTCCTGGGCCAGGGCGACACCGCTCCGGTGGTCCGCGAGATCCTCCGCGAGCACGAGCCCGACCCCGGCCGGCGCCCCGGCGTCCACGTCGGGTAGCCCGGGCGGCCCCGCCCCGGCCGCCGGGCTCAGCGCGGGGTCATCCGCAGGGCGCCGTCCACCCGGACGGTGGTGCGCAGCACGGTCTTCGCGAGACCGAGGTCGACGTCGAGGTGGTCATGCGCTCCGGTCCATGGATGAGCCGGGACCGCACCGGAGCCTGGCCGGCCGCGCCGGGCCGGCTCCGGTTGAAGGTTCGATGAAGATCCACCACCCAGCACCCTGCACCCCGGATGCAGCACCACCCGCGGGGCTACCGTGGATGCACGACTTCGGCTCACCTCGGGGTCGACCGGACCGAACAGCATCACCCACAACCCCGCTACGGGCTCCTGTCCAGGAGGGGTTTCTCATGACTTCCACGTTCACGCGCCTGGCCGCCGGGACCGCGCTGGCGCTGTCCCTGACCGGTGCCGGGGCGACGGCGGCAGTCGCATCCCCGGCGCACGCCCCCGCCTCCACGCAGATCAGCACCGAACAGCACACGAAGCACGACCACCACTTCGCCGTCATGATGATTCCGCACCACCAGGGGGCGATCGACATGGCCGAGCTGGCCGTGGAGAAGTCCGACCGCCCCGAGATCCGGGAGCTCGCGGAGACCATCGTCCAGGCCCAGTCGGCGGAGATCGAGCAGCTGCAGGCCGCCGCCGACCGGCTGGCGGCCGAGAACGATGCCGAGCACCACGGCCACCACCACGGCCACCACCACCACGGCCACCACGGCGGTCACGGGCACGGCGGCGAGATGGACGGCGACATGATGGGCGAGATGGACGGCATGAGCCCCGACGAGCTCGCGGAGCTGTCCGGGGACGAGTTCGACAGGGCGTTCCTCGAGGAGATGATCACCCATCACCGGATGGCCGTCGAGATGGCCGAGATGGAGCTGCAGATGGGCACCGACCCGGAGCTCCGGGCCATGGCGGAGACAATGATCGAGGACCAGCAGGCGGAGATCACGCTCATGCGGGGCTGGCTGGCCGAGTGGTTCGCGGCCTGACCACGGAACAGGGCTCGGACCCTCGCTGAGGGCAACGGGCCGAGACCGAGGCTTCGCAACCCGTCGGCCCGTTCCGGTCGCCGGCCGTTCCGTCAGGGCGTCCGCGCTGTGGCACCGCTCCCGGACCGACCGCACCGGCGCCCGGTTGCCCGGGAGCGCGGCCACCACTGGGCATCCGCCGGCGGTGATCCGCCGCGGGGGCTCAGCGCGGGGCCATCCGCAGGGCGCCGTCCATCCGGACGGTGGTGCCGTTGAGGTAGTCGTTGTCCAGGAAGGACGCGACGAGCTGGGCGAACTCCTGCGGCCGGCCGAGCCGGCGCGGGAACGGCACGCCCGCGGCGAGCCCCTGCCGGAACTCCTCGCTCACCGCCGCGAGCATGGGCGTCTCGATCACGCCGGGGGCGATGGTGTTCACGCGGATGCCGGAGCTCGCGAGGTCCCGGGCCGCGGTGATGCCCAGGCTGTGCACCCCGCCCTTCGACGCCGCGTAGGCGGCCTGCCCAACCTGGCCCTCGAACGCCGCGACGGAGGCGGTGTTGACGATCAGCCCGCGCTGCCCGTCGTCGTCCACGGGGTCGGTAGCGGCGATCCGCTCCGCGGCGAGCGCGAGGACCGTGAAGGTGCCGAGGAGGTTCACCCGCAGCACGGTCTCGAACAGGTCGAGGTCGTGCACCCCCCGCTTGCCCAGCACCCGGGCGGAGGGCCCGATCCCGGCGCAGTTGACCACGGTGCGCAGGGGCCCGGTTCCGTCCGCGGCGGCCACGGCCTCGCGCACGGCGTCGGGGTCCGTGACGTCGGCGGCCACGTAGCGCACGCCGGGGACGTCGGGGGCGGTGTCGACGGCGGCGGGCAGGTCCACGGCCACGACCCGCACGCCGCGCCCGGCGAGCATCGCGGCGGTGGCGGCGCCGAGCCCGGAGGCGGCGCCGGTGACGAGGGCGGAGGTGTCGGTGACGTCCATGGGGTCCTTTCGGGGGCGGGGTGGCCCGGGTGGGGTGGCTCAGACGAAGGCGGAGACGCCGGTCACGGCGCGGCCGACGATCAGGGCGTTGATCTCGTAGGTGCCCTCGTAGGTGTAGAGGATCTCGACGTCGTTGAACAGCTTGGCCATCTCGTGGTCGGTGACCACGCCGTTGCCGCCGAGGAGGTTCCGCCCCAGGGCGGCCGACTCCCGGGCCAGGGACGTGGTGGTGGCCTTGGCCAGGGCGGCGTGCGGCATGTCGAAGGTGCCGTCCTCCTGCAGCCGGGCGATCTGGGCCATCAGCCCGAGGGAGGCGGTGGCGTTGCCGAGGATCCGGGCCAGCGGCTCCTGCACGAGCTGGAACCTGGCGAGCGGCCGGCCGAACTGGGTCCGGGCCAGGGCGTAGGCGCGGGCCACGTCGAAGATCGCCAGCTGCACCCCGGCGCCCTGCCAGCCGACCCAGGCCCGGGAGTTGCGCAGCATCTCGTTGGCGGCGGCGAAGCTGCCGGCCCCGGGCAGGGCGTTGGCGGCGGGGACGCGGACCTCGTCCAGGACGACGTCGGCGTTCTGCATGATCCGCAGCCCGATCTTGTGCTCGATCTTCGAGGCCGACCAGCCGGGCCGGTCGGTCTCCACGAGGAAGCCCTTGACCTGCCCGTCGGCGGTGTCCCGGGCCCAGACGATGGCGACGTCGGCGATCGTGCCGGCCCCGATCCAGCGCTTGGTCCCGGTGAGCACCCACTCGTCCCCGTCGCGGACGGCCGTGGTGGCCAGGCCCCCGGCGATGTCGGAGCCGTGCTCGGGCTCGGTCAAGGCGAAGGCGCCGAGGGCGCGGAAGCAGCGCAGCTCCGGCAGCCAGCGCGCCTTCTGCTCGGGCGAGCCCAGCGCGTCGATCAGCCCCAGGATGAGCTCGTTGTGGATGCCGACCAGGGCGGACAGGGACACGTCCGCCCGGGCGACCTCGGCGTAGGCCAGCCCCCGGAACAGCCGGCTCGCCCCGGAGAGCTCCAGCTCCCCCAGTCCGTGCCCGGCCAGGGCCGGGAGCAGGTGGGCCGGGAACTCCTCGCGGTTCCAGTACGGCGTGACCGCGGGGCGGACCTGGTCCTGGAGGAAGGCGTGCAGGTCGGCCAGCCGGGCGCGCTCGGCGGGCGGGAGGAGGGCGGCGAAGGAGAAGAGGTCGGCGTCCGGGAAGGGGATGCCGGCGACGTGCTCCACGGACGGGGATTCCCCGCGCAGGACCGGAGTCATGGGATGTCCTCTCGTCGGCCCGGGCGGAGTGGTGGCCCGCCGGGACCGGGTCGAACAGTACGGTTGTGAGTAATATCGTACTGTGACTTACCTCACCCCACTAGTTGCGGCGCGCGGGGCCGCGGCCCGCACGCCGCGCCAGCAGCAGCTCTTCGACGAGCTGCTCGGGATCTTCCTGCGCGAGGGCTTCCGCGGGTTCACCATGGACGGCGCCGCGGCGCGGCTGCACTGCTCCAAGGCCACGATCTACGCCCTGGCCGGCAACCGGGAGGATCTGGTGCGGGCGGTGCTCGTGGCGTTCTTCAAACAGGTCAGCCGGGGCACCGAGGAGGCCCTGCGCGGTCCGGGCGGGGCGGGCCGGCGGCTGCGCGCCTATCTCGAGGCGATGGCCGAGCAGCTGCGGCCGGCTTCGGCCCGGTTCCTGCAGGACGTGGCCGGCTCCCCCGTAGCCTCGGAGGTCTACGAGCGCAACACGCGGATCGCCTCGGCCAAGCTCGCCGAGCTCGTGGCCGAGGGCGTGGCCGGCGGCGAGTTCCGCCCCGTGCCCACCGGGTTCATCGCGGAGGTGATCTCCTCGGCCATGGACCGGATCCAGCAGCGCACCGGCCTGGGCGGGGTCGAGGGCCCCGGCGCCTACCGGGAGCTGGGCCTGCTGATCGTGGGCGGCATCCGGGCGGACCGGCCCGAGGAGGACCGCACCGAGGAGGACCGCACCGAGGAGATCCACACTGAGACGGACCGAGCCGGGGAGAGCGGAGCCGAAGGGCGCGGAGCGGGAGGGCGCTGAGCCGGAGGGCGCGGAGCGGGCGGGCGGAGGCCGCCTCAGGACGCGGCGGCGACCCGCCCGTGCTCGAGGCGGACCTCGGCGTCGGCGAGGGCCTCGACGTCGGCGGGGTCGTGCGTGACGACCACGGCCATGCGCCCGGCGAGCACCCGCCGCAGGAGCTCGCGCAGGGCCGGGGCGGCGGTGCTGTCGAGGGAGGCGAAGGGCTCGTCGAGCAGCAGCAGCTGCGGGTCGGCGGCGAGCGCGCGGGCCACGGCCACGCGCTGGGCCTGTCCTCCGGACAGCGCCGCGGGGCGGCGGTGCGCCAGCGGGGCGGCGCCCACGGCCTCGAGCCACTGCCCGGCGACAGCCCGGGCCCGCCGCCGGCCCGCCCCTCGGGAGCGGGGCCCGAAGGCGACGTTCTCGAGCACGCTCAGGTGCGGGAACAGCAGCGGGTCCTGGGCGAGCAGGACCACCCCGCGGTCGTGCGCCGGGACCCACGGGCCGCGCCCGGCGGCGTCGAGGTCGAACAGGACCCGCCCGTCCAGGGCGGCCCGGCCGGTGTCCGGCACGAGCAGCCCGGCGACGACCGCCAGCAGCGAGGACTTGCCCGCCCCGTTGGGCCCGGTGACCGCCAGGGTCTGCCCGTCGGCCACCGACACGGCCAGGTCCAGGTCCCGGGCGCGCAGCCGGACGGTGGCCTGCAGGCTCATGCCCCCGCCCTTGGGCCGGTCCCTGCGCCGGCCCCTGCGCCGGGCCCGGTGGTTGCCCGCGGCCCGGAGCTCCGGAGCCGGCCGGGTGCGGAGATCCCCACGACGAGCACCGCGACCAGCACGAGCACGAGCGAGAGCGCGATCGCGGCGTCGGGGTCCGTCTCGCGCTGCAGGTAGATCTCGAGCGGCAGCGTGCGGGTGACGCCCTCGAGGCTGCCCGCGAAGGTCAGGGTGGCCCCGAACTCCCCCAGGCTGCGGGCGAAGGCGAGCACGGCCCCCGAGGCCAGTCCCGGCATGGCCAGCGGCAGGCTCACCCGGCGCAGCACGGTGCCGGGGCCCGCCCCGAGGGTCGCGGCGACCCGCTCGTAGCGCTCCCCCGCGGTGCGCAGCGCACCCTCCAGGCTGACGACCAGGAACGGCAGGGACACGAAGGTCTGGGCGAGCACCACGGCAGCGGTCGAGAAGGCGATGCTGATCCCGGCGAGCTCGAGGTGGCGGCCGATCAGGCCGTGGCGCCCGAACGTGTACAGCAGGGCCAGACCGCCGACGACGGGCGGCAGGACCAGCGGGAGCAGCACCAGGCCGCGCAGCGCGCGCCGGCCCGGGAACTCGGTGCGGGCCAGCAGCAGCGCCAGGGGCACGCCCAGGAGCACGCACAGCGCCGTGCTCGCCGCGGCCGTGCGCAGACTCAGTCCGAGGGCGCGCAGCGCCGAGGGCGAGCCGATCAGGCCGAGGAACCCGGCCCAGTCCACCCGGGCGAGCATGCCGAGCACCGGCAGGACCACCACCAGGGCGCCCAGGGCCGCCGGGACCCACACCCAGCCGGGCACGGTGCTGAAGCCGCGGGGACGGCGCCGGATCACGGCGCCGCGGACCCGGCCGGCCCCTGCCGGCCGGCCGGTGAGGACGGGGGGCCCGGTCTGCACCACGACCTCAGGTCCCGGGAGTCTCGACGACCACGTCGGTCGACTTGACGACGGCCGTGGCCACGCGGCCGGGCTCCAGGCCCAGGTCCCGGACGGCCTCGGTGCTCATCAGCGAGACCACGCGGTGCGGGCCGCACTGCAGCTCGACCTGGGACATCACGGTGTCCGAGACGACCTCGGTGACCAGGCCCACGAACCGGTTGCGCGCCGAGCTGGCGACCCGGGCGGGGTCCTCGGGCCGGACGGAGCGCTCCTTGAGCAGCCGGGCCAGCTCCAGTCCGTCCACCACACTCTGGCCGGTGGCGCTCCGGGTGCTGCCCAGCGTGCCCTGCTCGATCCAGCGCCGGACGGTGTCGTCGCTGACGCCGAGGAAACGGGCCGCGTCGGCGATCCTGATCTCGGTCATGGCGCCATGCTATCCGCATCTGCGGCCGACCGCACGAGATGCCAGGCGCAGATGCGGGTCCGGGCGGGCGGCGGAGCTCAGTCGCCGGCGACGACCTGCTGGACGGCCTGGCCGTAGCGCTCGAGCTTGGCGTCGCCGACGCCGGAGATGCCGCGCAGCTCGCCCAGCGTGCTCGGCCGGGCCTGGGCGATCGCGGCGAGGGTCGCGTCGTTGAACACGACGTACGCCGGCACGCCCTGCTCCTTCGCCACGCCGGCGCGCCAGGCCCGCAGCTGCTGGAAGAGCTCCTGCTGGGGCTCGTCGAGGACCGGACGTGCGGCGCCCGTCCGCGGCGTGCGGACGGTCCTGCCCCGCTCGGGTTCGCGGCGCAGCCGGACCTCCCGCTGCCCGCGCAGCACCTCCCCCGCCGCGGGGGTGAGCGCCAGGACGCCGTACTCGCCCTGCACCTGGAGCAGGCCCTGGGCCAGCAGCTGGCGCACCACCCCGCGCCACTCCTGCTCGCCCAGCTCGGTGCCGATGCCGAAGGTGGTGAGCTCGGTGTGGCGCATCCGCACCACCCGCTCGGTCTCCCGGCCGAGCAGGATGTCCACCAGGTGCCCGGCGCCGAACTGCTGGCCCCGCTCCCGGTCCAGCCGCACGATCGTGGACAGGAGCTTCTGCGCCGGCACCGTGCCGTCGAAGGCCTCGGGCGGGCTGAGGCAGGTGTCGCAGTTGCCGCACGGTCCGCTGGTCTCGCCGAAGTAGCGCAGCAGCTGCTGCCGGCGGCACTGCACGGTCTCGCACAGCGCGAGCATCGCGTCCAGGTGGAGGGTCTGGGCGCGCTTGCGCTGCCGGTCCCCCTCGCCGTCCTCGATCATCCGCCGCTGCTGGACGACGTCCTGCAGCCCGTAGGCCAGCCACGCCGTCGACGGCAGCCCGTCGCGCCCGGCGCGGCCGGTCTCCTGGTAGTAGCCCTCCACGCTCTTGGGCAGGTCGAGGTGGGCGACGAAGCGCACGTCGGGCTTGTCGATGCCCATGCCGAAGGCGATGGTCGCGACCATGACGATCCCGTCCTCGCGCAGGAAGCGGGTCTGGTGCTGTGCGCGCAGCTCGGCGGGCAGGCCGGCGTGGTACGGCAGCGCGGGCACGCCCTGGGCGGCCAGCCACTCGGCCGTGCGCTCCACCGAGGCGCGGGACAGGCAGTAGACGATGCCGGCCTCGCCGCTGTGCTCGGTCCGGATGAGCTGCAGCAGCTGCCGGCGGGCGTCCTTCTTGGGTCCCACGCGGTACTGGATGTTGGGCCGGTCGAAGCTGGAGACGAAGACGCGGGCGCCGTCCAGGCGGAGGTTGCGGACGATCTCCTCGCGCGTCTCCGCGGTGGCGGTCGCGGTGAGGGCGATGCGCGGGACCCGCGGCCACCGGTCGTGCAGGAGGGTCAGCCCGAGGTAGTCGGGGCGGAAGTCGTGGCCCCACTGGGCCACGCAGTGCGCCTCGTCGACGGCGAAGAGCGCGATCCGGGCGCGGTCGAGCAGGTCGGCGGCCACGGGCAGGCGCTCGGGGGCGAGGTAGAGCAGGTCGAGCTCGCCGGCCAGGAGGCGGCCCTCGACGGCGCGGCGCTCCTCGACCGTCTGGGTGGAGTTCAGGTACGCGGCGCGCACCCCGAGCTGCTCGAGGGCGTCGACCTGGTCGTGCATGAGCGCGATGAGCGGGCTGATGACCACCCCGGTGCCCTCCCGGACGAGCGCGGGGATCTGGTAGCACAGGCTCTTGCCGCCGCCGGTGGGCATGAGCACCAGCGCGTCGTCGCCGCGGACGACCGTCTCGATGACCTCGGCCTGCTGCCCGCGGAAGGCGTCGTAGCCCCAGACGCGGGTGAGCACCTCGAGAGCCGCGGACGGCGCCGCACTCGTCCCACCGGCCGCCCCGGGGTCGTGCGGGTCCCACCCGCCCGGGACGTCCGGCGGGGGCTCCGTCCCGCCGGGCTCCGGCCCGCTCCACATCTCACCCACCCGGCCAGGGTAGCCGGTGCGGGCGCGGGAGCGTCACGGCCTGTGGGGGGCGCGCGGGGCGCGGCCCGGGGGCTGGCGCGGGGTGGAAGTGGACGGGCGGGGGGTGCGCAGCGGGGCGCTCGCGGGGCGGTCGGCCGTGACGGTCAGGGGCGCACCGTCGATCCGCAGCGCCACCTCGCCGGCGGCGCCGTCCAGCAGCCGCACGGTCGTGCCGGAGCGGGTGACCTCCACGCCGAGCCGGTGGCCGCGCCACCGGAGGCGGAAGGCGATCCGGTGCAGGTCTTCCGGCAGGCGGGGGGCCAGGCGCAGCTCGCCGCCGGCCGGGTCCAGGCCCCCGAACCCGCAGACCACGGCGAGCCACGACCCGGCGGCGGAGGCCAGGTGCAGCCCCTGCTCGGCGTCCTGCTGGATGTCGCGCAGGTCCACGAGGGCGGACTCGCGCAGGTACTGGTACGCGAGGTCCAGGTGGCCCACGCGGGCGCAGACCACCGCCTGGACGCAGGCGGAGAGGGACGAGTCGCGGACGGTGCGCTGCTCGTAGTAGTCCAGGTCCCGGGCGGCCTGCTCGGGGGTGAACTCCTCGGCGCACCACCACAGGGCCAGGACCAGGTCCGCCTGTTTGACGACCTGGCGGCGGTAGATCTTCGCGTAGTGGAAGTGCTCCTCCACGGGGTACCCGTCCCGCTTGGCCTCGAAGTCCCACTCGCGGTAGGTCGTGAACCCCTCGTTGGAGGGGTGGACCCCGCACGCCGCGTCGTAGGGCAGGTGGATCGCCTCCGCCACGGCCCGCCAGCGCTCGAGCTCCTCCGCGGTCACGGAGAGCCGCCCCACGTGCTCGGGGTGCGCCTCGCACGCGTCGGCGGCCGCCCGGAGGTTGCGCCGGGCCATGAGGTTGGTGAACACGTTGTCGTCGACCACCCCGGTGTACTCGTCCGGGCCGGTCATCCCGCGGTAGTGGACGGCGCCCTCGTGGTCCTCGTGCGCCATGGCCGCCCAGGCGCGCGCCGTCTCCACGAGGACGTCGACGCCGCCGACGGTGGTGAGGTCCTCGCCGGTGACGTCGGCGTACCAGCCGAACGCCCGGGCGATGCCGGCGTTGACGTGCATGGCGGCGGTGCTGGCCGGCCAGTACGCCGAGGTCTCGTGCCCGTCGATGGTGCGCCAGGGGAAGGAGGCGCCGGCCAGGTCCAGGACCTGCGCCCGCTCCCGCGCCCGGTCCAGGGTGGAGGAGCGCCAGCGCAGCAGCCGGGCGGCGTCGAGCGGGCGCAGCAGGGCCAGCGCCGGCAGCACGAAGCCCTCGATGTCCCAGAAGGTGTGCCCGCTGTAGCCGCCGCCGGTGAGGCCCTTCGCGCCGACGGGGGCGCCGTTGACGCAGGCGGAGGACTGCAGGAGCTGGAACAGGTCGAAGCGGACCGCCAGCTGCACCTCCGGGTCGCTGTCCACCTCCACGTCGGCGCCGTCCCAGAACTCGTCCAGCTCGGCACGCTGGGCGGTGAGCAGGCCGTCCCAGCCCCGGTGCCGGGCACCGTCCAGCGCGGCGAGCGCCCGCTCCTGCAGGTCCACGGAGGGGTCGTCCGTGGACATGACGTGGCAGAGGTACTTGACGAACCCGACGCGCTCGCCGGGCCGGAGGTCCGCCACGAGCGTGGTGACGACCTGGTCGTCGTCGCCCTGGGTGCTGACGGCGCCGCCGTCCGGCAGCTCCACGGCGTGGTCCACGGCGGCGGCCACGCCGATCCCGCTGCCGTGGGTGCGGTGCACCAGGACCCCGCCCGTGTCGTGACGGCGGTTGAGCCGGGCGCGGAAGGGCCGCTCCAGGACCTCGGCCACCCGCGGGTCGGCGTTCTCCACCTTGGGCGGGGTGCCGTTGACCACCAGGTCCGAGCGCACCACGACCTGGACCGCGCGGTCCACGGCCTCGACCTCGTAGCGGACGGCCGAGACCGAGCGCTGGGCCAGCGAGACCAGGCGCGTGGAGGTCAGGCGCATCCGGGCGCCGCGGGGGGTGCGCCACTCGGTCTCCCGGCGCAGCGTGCCCTCGCGCAGGTCCAGCACCCGGTCGTGCTCCTCCGGCGGGGTCTCCCGGACGTCGAGGGGCACGCCGTCGACCTGCAGGCGCACGGTGCTGCCGTCGGCCACGCCGATGACGGCCTGCCCGTGCTTGGGGTGCCCGTAGCCGCCCTCGGGGTAGGACAGGGGGTGGTACTCGTAGACCCCCGACATGAAGGTGCCCCGGGAGGCGCTGGGCTGGGCCTCGTCCAGGGTGCCCCGCACCCCGACGTACCCGTTGGCCAGGGCGAAGACGGACTCCAGGGCGCCGCGGGCGTCGGGGTCGAGGGCGGACTCGCGGACCTGCCAGGCGGACGCGTCGATCGGCGGTGTGGACATGGGACCACGGTAGCGCCCCCGGCGGGCAGCGCCCCGGGCGCGGGGCCGGGCTCAGCGGTGGGTGAACCGCGGCTCGCGCTTCTCGGCGAACGCGGCCATGCCCTCCTTCTGGTCCTCCGTGGCGAACAGCGCGTGGAAGAGCCGGCGCTCGAACTGCACGCCCTGCGCCAGCGTCGTCTCGAACGCGGCGTTGACGGCCTCCTTCGCGGCCAGCACCGAGGGCAGGGACTTCGCGGCGACGGTCTCCGCGACGCCCAGCGCCTCCTCGAGCAGGTCCGCCGCGGGCACCACCCGGGAGACGAGCCCGATCCGCTCGGCCTCCTCGGCGTCGATCATCCGGCCGGTGAGGACCATGTCCATGGCCTTGGCCTTGCCCACCGCGCGGGCCAGCCGCTGGGAGCCGCCCATCCCGGGGATCACCCCGAGGTTGATCTCGGGCTGGCCGAAGCGGGCGGTGTCCGCGGCGAGGAGGATGTCGCACATCATCGCGAGCTCGCACCCGCCGCCCAGGGCGTAGCCCGCCACGGCGCCGATCACGGGGGTGCGCACCCGGGTGAAGGCCTCCCAGCCCGCGAACCAGTCCGCGAGGTACATCTCCGGGGCGCCGCGCCCGGCCATCTCCTTGATGTCGGCGCCCGCGGCGAAGGCCTTCTCCGAACCGGTCAGCACGATCGCCCCGATCCCGGGGTCGGCGTCCAGCGCGGCGGACGCGGACACGACCTCGCGCAGGGTCGCCTCGTCGAGGGCGTTGAGGGCCTTCGGCCGGTTGAGCGTGATGATCCCGACGCGGCCGCGGGTCTCGACCAGGATGTTCCGGTGGGTCTCGCGGGGGTCGGTGCCGTGCTGCTCGCTCATGCTGGTCTCCTGGTTCGCTGTGCTCGTGGTCGGGGTCAGTGGTGGTCGGGCTCGAAGGGATCGGGGCTCGGGAGGAATCGGGGCCGGGTGCCGGCGGGTCCCTGAGGCGGCGGTCCGGGCGCACTCGGGTCCCGCCGCCGGGGCCGGTCAGCCCGGCACGTCGAAGCCGTCCTGCCGCAGCTGCTCCCGGCCGGCGGGGCCGGTCACGAAGGCGGTGAACTCCGCGGCCCGGTCCTGCGCCGCCCCGTCCAGGCCCACCACCGAGTAGGTGTTCGCGGAGGCGGCGGCGCCCGGGAGCGGGACGCCGTCCAGCTCGCCCTCGTGGGCGGCCACGTCGGTGACGTAGACCAGTCCCGCGTCGGCCTGGCCGGAGCGGACCTTGCCCAGGACGTCGGTCACGGAGTTCTCCTCGCTCACCGGCCGCAGGGCGACCCCGGCGCGCTCCTCGAGCGCGCGGGCGGCCCGGCCGCAGGGGACCTGCTCGGCGCAGACCACGGTGGCCAGGTCCGTCCGCCGGAGGTCGGCCGG
Source organism: Kocuria sediminis (assembly GCF_009735315.1). Taxonomy (NCBI): domain Bacteria; kingdom Bacillati; phylum Actinomycetota; class Actinomycetes; order Micrococcales; family Micrococcaceae; genus Kocuria; species Kocuria sediminis. The sequence goes on along the minus strand of NZ_WOGU01000006.1, from coordinate 181,939 downwards.
CGAGCGCACCCCGTGCGGGTTGCCCTCGGCCACGGCGATCGTCAGGCGGTTGCTCGCCAGCTCCACCGGCTCGCCCACCGCCCGCCCCGAGGCCAGGACACGCTGCATGGTGGGCTCGTCCGCGGCGACGAACACGTCGGCGGGGGCGCCCTCGGCGATCTGGACGGCGAGGTCGGCGGAGCCGGCGAAGTTCAGGGCCACGTCCACGCCCGGGTGCTGCTCCTCGAACGCCGCGGCCAGATCGGTGAACGCCCCGGTGAGCGAGGAGGCCGCATAGACGTCGACGCGCTCCCCCGCGCTCGAGGTCCCGCACCCGGCCAGCACCACCGCGGCCAGCAGGGCGCCCGCGGCGGCGGCCCGGCGGGCGCGCCCGCGGGCCCGGGCCGGGGTCCTGGAGCGGTGCAGGGGCATGGCCCGCATCCTACGCGGCCCCTCCCCCGGTGTCCTTGCCGCGCCGTCGGCGCCCGGCACTAGCATGGGTGCATGCGGAAACTCCAGGCAGCAATCATCGACGAGATGGGCGTGAAGCCCGAGATCGACCCCCAGCAGGAGATCGAGGCGCGCGTCCAGTTCCTCTGCGACTACCTCCGGGCCAGCCGCACCAAGGGCTTCGTGCTCGGGATCAGCGGCGGCCTCGACTCCACGCTGGCGGGCCGGCTGGCCCAGCTGGCCGCCGAGAGGCTGCGGGCCGAGGGCGACGAGGCGCAGTTCGTGGGCGTGCGCCTGCCCCACCGGGTCCAGCACGACGAGGAGGACGCCCAGGCGGCCCTGCGCTTCGTCGCCGCCGACCGCACCGTCACCTACGACATCGCCCCGGCGGTGGACGGCTTCGAGCACGGCTTCGAGGGCGCCACGGACCGGGAGATCTCCGACTTCAACAAGGGCAACATCAAGGCCCGCATGCGGATGATCGCCCAGTACGCGATCGCCGGGGAGCACAACCTCCTGGTGATCGGCACCGACCACGGCGCCGAGTCCGTGACCGGGTTCTTCACCAAGTACGGGGACGGCGGCGCGGACCTGCTGCCCCTGTTCGGGCTGAACAAGCGGCAGAACCGGCTCCTCGCCAAGACCCTCGGCGCCGAGGAGCGGCTGTGGGCGAAGGCGCCCACCGCCGATCTGCTCGACGACGCCCCCGGCCAGACCGACGAGGCCGAGCTGGGGCTGTCCTACGACGACATCGACGACTACCTGGAGGGCCGGGAGGTGGACGACGCCGTGGCCGAGAAGATCGAGCACCGCTGGCGCACGACCCGGCACAAGCGCACCACGCCGGCCACGATCCTCGACGACTGGTGGCGCGACTGACGGCGGGAGCACCCGCAGCGCCACGGAGCCGCGCACCCCGATCGGGGTGCGCGGCTCCGTCGTCGTCGGGTCCGCTCAGCGGGTGACCCAGGTCCGTCCCGCCGCGTAGTGCACGGTGTGGCCCTTCGAGAAGCGCTGGCGCACCTCGGCGCCGTAGCGGTACTCGTCGGTGACGGGGAACCCGTAGCCGCGCTCGGAGCCGGCGGCCTTCCAGGCCCGGCCGATCGCCCCGTAGAGCTTGACCGCGCGGGAGCCCGTGCCGGCGCTCCACAGCACCTGGGTGGAGCGCCCGTCGCGGCGGAAGACCTGGTGGGCGCCCCCGCTGACGGGGCGTTCGTCCGTGGTCGGCAGGCCGTAGTTGTGCTCCCGGCCGGCGCCGATCCACTTCTGCCCGATCGAGCTGTAGTTCTTCACCGCCATCGCCCCGTAGCCGGGGGCCCAGTAGATGGTGGTGGTGCGGCCGCTCCTGCGGAACTGCTGGTAGACGCCGCCGTCCACCAGGCCGCCGCGCTCGTTCGTCGTGGGCTCCCCCAGCACGGCGGACCCGCCCAGGCGCTGGTACTTGGTGGCGATCGCGCCGCGGACGGCGTAGGCCGGGGCGGTCACCGGGGGCACGAACCCCTGGGCCGGGGTCGCGAAGGTCCCGGGCACGGCCTGCCCGGCCGGATAGGCGTAGTAGTAGACGGTCAGGTAGGTCTCCCACCCGGGGCCGTCCGAGCCCGACGTCGCCACGTGGCTGACGCCGATGCCGAGGTGGGTCAGGTCCCGGGCGAACTGGTCGGTCCCGTTGCGGGGGAAGAAGTCCAGCAGGTAGTGGGTGAGCGCCTCGACCGCGTCGGTGCCCGCGAAGGCGCCGGTGAAGACGCCCTTCCCGTAGTACTGGTCCATCCGGACGCCGCCGGCCGGGGCGCCGGCCCAGGGATCCGGGTTGCGCGACTCCTTGCGGGCGCCGGCCATGGTCTCCGCCCACTGCTGGGCGTTGCGGGACAGGGCCGTGTTGTAGACCAGCGGGGCGCGGTTCGCCTGGCGCCGGTGCTCGTTGACGATCTCGAAGGCCTCGGTCACGTGCGCCACCGTGGTGGGGTGCGCGCCCGCGGAGGCCGCTCCGGCCAGGCCACCGGCGGAGGGCTCCTCCGGCGGGACGGCCGGGGCCGCCTCGGCGGCCGAGCCGCCCTCCAGCTGCACGGCGGGCGCGCCGGTGGCATGGGCGAGCTCCGGCGGGGCGGCGGGAGGCTGCGGCGCGGCGAGCGCGGCCGGCATCCCGCCGAGGAGCAGCGCGGCGGCAGTGGTCACGGTGAGCACGGTCCGTGCGAGGTTCATGGGGGTCTCTCCCTGCTGGGGGCGGCTCCGCCGGGGGCACGGGCCAGCAGGAAATTAGCATCTGCAACCACCCGGGGTCGAGACCCCGGGGACGCCCCACGTCACCCGGCGCGGCGGCACGGCGCCCCAGCGCGCCGGGGACGACCGCCGCGCGCACGTCCCGGGCCGGAGCGACGCCGGGAGGCGGTGCCGTGCCCGGGGGCGCGGGCGTCGCCGTCCGGGCCACCCGGTAACGTGGGGACCATGAAGATCGCCACCTGGAACGTGAACTCCGTCCGCGCCCGCGCCGACCGCGTGGAGGCCTGGCTGCAGCGCTCCGACGTGGACGTCCTGGCCATCCAGGAGACGAAGGCCAAGGACGAGAACTTCCCGTGGGAGCTCTTCGAGTTCATGGGCTACGACGTCGCCCACTTCGGCCTGAGCCAGTGGAACGGCGTGGCGATCGCCTCGCGGGTGGGCCTCGACGACGTCGAGCGCACCTTCCCGGACCAGCCGGCCTTCGGCAAGCCCGGCGAGGACCCGGTGCGGGAGGCGCGCGCGATCGGCGCCACGTGCAACGGGGTCCGCGTCTGGTCCCTCTACGTCCCCAACGGCCGCGGCCTGGACGACCCCCACATGCCGTACAAGCTGGAGTGGCTGCGCGTGCTCAAGGACCACGCCCGGCAGTGGGTCGAGGACGATCCGCGGGCCCAGGTCGCCCTCGTGGGCGACTGGAACGTCGCCCCGCAGGACGAGGACGTGTGGGACATGCAGTTCTTCCTGGACAACGGCCTGACCCACGTCAGCGAGCCCGAGCGCGCCGCCTTCCGCGCCTTCCTCGAGGAGGCCGGCTACCAGGACGTGGTCCGCCCCCGGCTGCCCGGCCCCGGCGTCTACACCTACTGGGACTACAAGGGCCTGCGCTTCCCGAAGAGGGAGGGCATGCGCATCGACTTCCAGCTCTACTCCCCGGCCCTGGCCGCGCGGGTCACCGACGCGGTGATCGACCGCGAGGAGCGCAAGGGCAAGGGCGCCTCGGACCACGCCCCCGTCGTCGTCGAGATCGCCTGAGCCGCCGTGGCCCAGCTGCTGCAGGTCGGCCGGACGTTCCGCTCGGCCACGGGGATCCCCCACCAGTTCGCCCTCCGCGTCTACGTGCCCGCGGAGGAGCTCGACGCCGTGTACGCGCCGCTGCTGCCCCGGGCGCTGCCGCCCGAGGAGGCCGGGGTGAACGAGCTCACCGAGCAGCTCGCCCGCCTGGCCGAGCCGGGCGAGGAGCCGCTGCCGCCGGCGGTGGAGCCCCTGTGGACCCTGCCGTTCTCGGCGGCGCCCCGGGGCCGGGACATGCTTGCCGCCGGCGTCGGGGACTTCCCCGTGTACCACCCACCGCAGCGGCTGCGGCGCTCCCTGCGCCTCGTGGCGCTCGCCGAGGAGGAGGGCGGCCAGCCGCTGCCCAACCTGCTCATTCCCGAGGACGTGGTCCGGGCCGCCGGGGAACAGGTCACCCGGGAGCACTTCGTGCCCGTCCACGCCCGCCAGTCGGCGTTCACGGTGCCCATGGCGTGGTTCGCGCTGTTCGCGCCGGAGGACCACACCGAGAGCTTCCACCACGGCAACCGCGTCCACCGGTGCGCCGTGCCGGTCGACACCGCGACCCTGCGGGTGGCGCACGCGGCGCAGGTGGTCGAGGACGCCGGGGGCGAGGACCTCGAGGAGCTCGCCGACGACCTCACGCACCTCGGCCGGTGGCTCGGCGCGTTCTCCGCCAACTCGCTGGTGGTCCTGCACTACGGGGCGATCGCGGACTCCTTCCAGCCGGACGAGAGCCCGCAGGACTTCCAGGACGCCGTGGAGCTGCTGGCGTCCCGGGACGCCAACGGCGCCGCTGTGGCCTTCCGCCGGCTCATGCACCGCTGGCTGCCCCTGGCCCACCTGGAGAGCGCCAGCTGAGCCCCGCGGCGGGAACCGCCGGTCCGGGGCCCGCCGGATCCCGTGGTAGAACTGCCCGGTGAACCAGCCCACCCCGCCCCCGGACCGTTTCCCCGCCGCTGCCCGCGTCCCGCGCTGGCTGGTGGTGGTCGCGGTCGTGCTGGTCGCGGTCAATCTCCGTCCCGGTGCCACGTCCGTGGGACCGGTCCTGGCCGAGATCCAGCAGGGCCTCGGCCTGAGCCCCACGATGGCCGGGGTGCTCACCGCCCTGCCCGGTCTCACCTTCGCGGTGGCCGGGGCGGGGGCGGCCGCGCTGTCCCGCCGGACGGGGATCAGCGGCGCCGTCACCGTCGGCCTCGCCCTGGTCGCCGCCGGGCTGCTGGGCCGGGCGGTCACCGGCTCGGTGCCGGTGTTCCTGGCCCTGACGGTCCTGGGCTTCGCCGGCATGGCCGTGGGCAACATCCTGGTGCCGGCCTTCATCAAGCGCCACGGCGGGCAGCGCACCGCCGCGCTGAACTCCGTCTACACCACCGGCCTGGCCGTGGGCGCCACCCTGCCCCTGCTGGCGGCCGGGCCGCTGACCGCCCGGGGCCCCGAGGGCTGGCGGGCCGCCCTCGGCCTGTGGGGCCTGATGGCGGTGGTGGCGCTGCTCCCCTGGCTGCTGGTGACCGTCCGGGACCGGCGGGAGGCGGCCACGGCCCCGTCCCGGGCGCTGCCCGGGGGGCCGGGGGCCGCGATCGTCCGGTCCCGCACCGCCGTGGCCCTGTGCGTGTACTTCGGGATCCAGTCGATGCACGCCTACGTCCAGTTCGGCTGGGTGGCGCAGATCTACCGTGACGGCGGGCTGGACCAGGCGCGCGCCGGGCTGCTGATGGCCCTGCTCGCCGCGATGGGGATCCCGGGCGGGCTGCTCATGCCCCTGCTCGTGGCCGGCTCCCCGCACCTGCGGCGCTGGATCGCGGGACTGGGGTCCTGCATGGTCACCGGCTACCTCGGGCTGCTGCTCGCGCCCACCACGGTGCCCTGGGTCTGGGCGCTGCTGCTGGGGGTCGGGGGGTTCGCCTTCCCCACCGCCCTGGCCCTGCTCACCGCCCGCACACGGGACCCCCGGATCACCGCACGGCTCTCCGGGTTCATCCAGCCGGTGGGCTACCTGCTGGCCGCGGTCGGCCCCTTCGCCGTGGGCGCCCTGCACGAGGCCACCGGCAGCTGGACGGTCCCCCTGATCCTGCTGATGGGCACCGGCCTGGTGCTCGTCGCGGCCGGCTGGATCGCCGCCGCACCGCGCTGGGTCGACGACGAGCTGGCCGGTCCGCGGGAGACCTAGCGGCCGCTGGGCCGTCCTGCGCGACCCGGGTCAGGAGGACCGGCGGGACGGGGCCGCCGCCGCGGCCGGGCCGGTCGGCCGGTCGGCACCGTGGCCGCGGAGCACGATCGGCAGCGCCGCGGCGGCCAGGAGCGCGAGCAGGGCCGGCGGGAGCCACGGCGTGCCGGGCCACCACTGGTGACGGGTGGTGAGTTCGAGCAGGGCCCCGAGCCCGGCATTGCCCACGAGCACGGTGACGCCGCCGCACGTGGCGGCCAGCCCGTAGTAGGCGCCCCGGCCGGCGACGGCCCCCGGAGACGGGAGGAAGCCGGGGATCAGGGACAGGATCGTGGGGGTGAGGAGCATGTGCCCCAGGATCAGGACCGCGACGGTGGCCATGACGGGCAGCACGGAGCTCCCGGGAGTTCCCGCGGGCACCGAGGTGACGGCGGCGATGCCGAACGCGGCGGCCACCAGGAGGAATCCGGTCGACAGCGCACGCCCGGGCCCCAGCCGCCGGCCCAGCCCGGAGACCGGCAGCTGCAGGAGCAGGGTGAGCACCGAGGCGAGCAGGAACAGCGCGCCGAGCCAGGCCGCGTCCAGGCCGCGCCGGTCCAGGTCGACGGGAACGGTGAAGTAGAGCTGGTGGTAGGCGAGCATGTTCGTGCCCGCGAGCACGCAGAACACGACGAAGCCCCGGTTGCGCAGGCACTCCAGGGCGGGTCCGGGTGCGCCCGTGCCCGCCCCGTCCCGGCCCCGCGGCGGCCGACCGCGGGGAAGGCGGAACCACAGCAGGACGGTCACCACGGTGAACACCGCGATCCCGGCCGCCAGGGCGGCGTCGAAGCCCCAGCCCAGCAGGGCGGTGCCCAGCACGGGGCCCAGGACCGCGCCCAGCTCGCCGGTGATCGCCAGCCACACGAACACCGACCGCCGGCCCCCGGCCCCGGGTCCTCCGGCCGGCGGCCGGTCGGCGTGGGAGAGCTGGGACTCCAGCGCGGGCGAGAACAGGGCGCCCCCGGCGCCGGTGAGCACCGCGCCGAGCAGGAAGAGGGGGAAGTCCGCGGCCGCCGCCAGCGTGGCGTAGCCCAGGATGCGCACCAGGCAGCCGGTGAGGATGGCGCGGCGGGCGCCCCAGCGGTCGGCCAGCAGACCGCCGAACAGGAACATGCCCTGCTGGCTGAAGGTGCGGGCCCCGAGCACCAGCCCGATCGCGGCGGCGTCCAGGCCGTACTCGGTGCCCATGGCCCCGGCGAGGAAGGGGATGACCGCGTAGAAGCCGATGTTGAACACCAGCTGGGCCCCGAGCAGGGTGTGCGTCTCGGTCCGGGGGTCAGGCAGGGACATCGCGGTGCTCCGGCGGCAGGGTGTGGCGGTCCAGGATCGCGCACTCCCGGGGCAGGGCCGCCGCCACCAGCTTCCGGCTGTGCTCGTGGCGGGGCGCGGCGAAGAACTCGCGGGTCGGTGCGAGCTCCACGAGGGCTCCGCGATGGAGCACCGCGACCCGGTGGCTCATGTAGCGGATGACGCCCAGGTCGTGGGAGATCATGATCAGCGACAGCGGTCGGTCGCGGTGCAGCCGCAGCAGCAGGTCCAGGACGGTGCGCTGGGTCGCCGCGTCCAGGGCCGAGGTGGCCTCGTCGCAGATGAGCACCGACGGCTCCAGCAGCAGGGCGCGGGCGATGGTGAGCCGTTGCAGCTGTCCGCCCGAGCACTGGCCGGGGTACCGCTCCAGCAGCTCGGGGTCGAGCTCCACCTCCCGCACCACGTCCAGCAGACGGGCCTCCCGCTCGTCGGCCGAGAGGTCCCGGTGCTGCCGCAGGGGGGCCTCCAGGCTGGTGCGCAGCCGCATGCGGGGGTCGAAGGAGTCGTGCGGCTCCTGGAAGACCAGCTGCACGGCCGTGCTCGCCGGGCCGGCGCCCGGGGCCGCTCCCGGCGCCCGGGTGACGCGTCCGGCGTCGGGGGTCTCCAGTCCGACGACCAGACGGGCCAGGGTGCTCTTCCCGGAGCCGGACTGGCCCAGGACCCCGAGGATCTCCCGGTCCCGCAGCTCGAGCGTGATCTCCTCCAGGGCGGGGCGTCCGCGGCGCCTGCCCGTGCCGAAGGTCTTGGTGACGCGCTCCAGCGCCAGCGCGGCGCCCGTTCCCGCGGCGGGGGGCGGGGTGTCGGCGGGGGTGAGGGCCGCGGCCTCCAGCAGGGCCCGGGTGCACGCGCTGCGGGGGCGGTTGAGCACGGCGCCGGCCGGGCCCGCCTCGACGACGCGCCCGGCGTCCAGCACCACCACCCGGTCCGCGTAGGCGGAGACGGTCGCCAGGTTGTGGCTGATGTAGAGCACCCCCAGCCCGCGGTCGCGCCGCTCGCGGTCGAGCAGCTCCAGGATCTGCCGCTCGAGCACCGTGTCCAGGGCGGAGGTCGGCTCGTCCGCGAGCAGCAGCTCCGGCCGGCCGGCGAGGGCGAGGGCGACCATGGCCCGCTGGGCCATGCCTCCGGAGAGCTGGTGGGGGTGTGCGCGGGCGCAGGACTCCGGGTCCCGGAACCCCACCTCGGACAGCAGCTCGAGCGCCCGCTGCCGGGCCGCCCCGCCCCGGAGCCCGCCGTGCAGCCGCAGCGGCTCCCGCAGGTGATCGAGGACGGTCCGGCGGGGGTTGAACATCCGCTTGGGCTGCTGGTACAGCATGCCGATCCGCCCGCCGCGCACCCCGTTCAGCTCGGCCTCCCCCGCCCGGGAGAGGTCGGTCCCGCCCAGCCGGACCGACCCGGAGTCGTGGTGCATCTGCGGGGGCAGCAGCCCCAGGACGGACATGGCCGTCATGGTCTTGCCGCTGCCGGAGGCGCCGACCAGCGCCACGAACTCCCCCGGCGCCACGGCCACGTCGATCCCGGACAGCACCGGCCGGGGCGCTCCGGCGGGCCTCCGGTGGCTGACGTGCAGCTGCTCGACGGTCAGGCCCTCAGGCATCCGGCACCGTCCGGGACGGGGCCGCGGCGAGCACCATGCGGGTGCTCGTCGCCCGGGCCAGGCGCTGGCCGACGAGGGTGACGCACAGCGCGACGACGAAGACCACCAGCCCGGGGGCGAGGATCGTCAGCGGTGACCGGGCCGCGTACGGCTGGGCGGCGACCAGCATCGCCCCCCAGTCCGACTGCGGCGGCTGCACCCCCAGACCCAGGTAGGAGAGGGCTCCCACGGTGATCAGGAACTGCCCGAAGCGCAGCGTGGCCTGGCCGAGCAGGGGCCCGGCCAGGTGCGGCAGGACGTGGCGCAGGACGACGAAGGACGGCGAGCACCCGAGCACCCGGGCGGCCTCGACGAAGCCGCGCGCCGAGACGTCGTAGGTCAGGGCCCGGGCCAGCCGGGCGAACGGCGTCCACCCGGTCACGGTGAGGGCCAGCAGCAGGGACAGGTGGCCGGGGCCGAGCACGGCCACCAGGAACAGGGCCAGGACCATCTCCGGCAGGGCCAGCAGGACGTCGCTGGTCCGGGTGAACAGCTCGTCCAGCCAGCCCCGGCGGCGGGCGCTGAGCACCCCGACGGCGGTGCCCGTCACCGCGGTGAGCACCGTGGCCAGCGCGGCGACGGTCAGGGAGAACCGCCCGCCGTCGAGCAGCCGGCTCAGCGTGTCCCGGCCCAGGTGGTCGGTGCCCAGCCAGTGGGCGGGGCTGGGCGGGGCGAGCCGGGCCGTGAGGTCCTGCGCGGCCGGCGGGTGGGGCGCGATCCAGGGCGCGAGGGCCACGGCGAGCACGACGAGGGCCAGGACCGCCGCCGCGGCCCACACGAGGGCGCGGCGCTCACGCACGGCGCCCCCTGAGCCGGGGGTTGAGCAGGCCGTGGACCAGGTCGGCGGCGGTGGTCAGCACGACGGCCAGGCCCACGACGACGACCACGCCGCCCTGCGCCAGGGGGATGTCGCTGTTGCGCACGGCGTCGTAGAGCAGCCGCCCCATGCCGGGAACGGCGAAGACGACCTCCACGATGACGGAGCCGCCCAGCAGCCCGGCGAACCAGACGGCCACCAGGGTGGTCAGGGGCAGCAGGCCGTTGGGGAGCACGTGCCGCCGGAGCGTCCGGAACCGTCCGAGGCCGCGGGCCCGGGCGGCGACGACGTGCTCGGCGCCCAGCGCGTCGAGGACTCCTTCGCGCACGGCGGACGTGAAGTAGCTCGTCGGCCGCAGCGCGAGGACGGCCACCGGCAGGACCGCGGAGGACGGCCCCGACCACCCGGCGGAGGGCAGCAGCGACAGGTTGAGGGCGAACACCAGCACGAGCACCGGGGCGAGCCAGTACTCCGGCACGGCGATGAACGCCTGGGTGATCGTGGTGATGATCCTGTCGGCCGCCCGCCCCTCCTGCAGGGCGGCGACCACCCCCAGGACCACGGAGACCACCGCGGCCGTGCCGAGGGTCATCACCACCAGGCTCAGCGTGATCCCCAGGGCGGGCAGCACCTGCTCGACCACCGGGGTGCGGCTGGCGTAGGACAGGCCCATGTCGCCCCCGAGCAGCCGGCCCAGCCACCGCAGGTACTGCACGGCCAGGGGGTCCTGGAGTCCCAGGTCGGCCGCGAGCGCCTGGGCGACGGAGTCGTCGATCACCTCCCCGGCCACCCGGGACCGGATGATCTTGCGCACCGGGTCCCCCGGGGTCACGTAGGGGATGAGGAAGACCACGAAGGACGCCAGCAGGACGGTGACGCCCAGGGTCGCCGTCCTGCGGGCGAGGAATGCCGTCATGGGCGGTCCTGTCCTTCCCGTCGTGCCGGGGCCGTGGTGGTGCCGGCGACGCTCATGCGGCGGGCTTGGTCGTCTCCGCGCGCAGCACGTACCGGGACAGCGGGTCCTGCTGGTAGTTCTGCAGATCGGCACGCACCGCGTCGGTGGCCTGCTCGTTGACCAGCCACACGTTCACGGCCTGCTCCTCGAGGATCTCGCCGGCCCGGGCGTACAGCTCGTAGCGCTGCTCGGTGTCGGCGGTGCCGGCGGCTTCCGCCACGATCCGGTCGTACTCCTCGTCGCAGAAGTGGCTGAGGTTGTACGTGCCCTCGCAGGTGTAGTCGGCGGTGAGGAAGCCGATGGGGTCGGCGATGTCGATCAGGCGGTTGCGCTGGCTCAGCACCATGTCGTAGTCCCCGGCCAGCAGGTCCGGCTCCACGGCGGCGTACTCCTTGGTCGTGATGGTCACGGGGACCCCGGCGCTCTTGAGGTTCTCCTGGATGACGGTGGCCACGTCGGCGAACTCGGCCCGCTCCACGATGGCGATGACCTCCAGCGGCCGCTCCGCGGTGTAGCCGGCGGCGGCCAGCAGCTCCTTCGCGGCGTCGACGTCCTGCTGCGGGGCCTCGGCACCCTCGGTCGCCCAGGGCTCGGAGGGCGCGAAGGGCCCGGTCGCCGGGAGGGCGGCCCCCTCGTAGACGCTGGCCGCCAGGGCGTCCAGATCCAGGGCCGAGCGGACGGCCTTGCGGAAGTCGACGTCGTCGAACGGCGCCCGGCCGTTGTTCATGTACAGGGTCGCGGTGCGCGGGGACTCGGCCTTGAGGACCTCGACGGCGGAGTCGGCCTCCAGGGCGGCGACGTTGGCCGCCGGGACGGAGAGGGAGACGTCGGCCTCCCCGGTCTGGACCTGCGTGGCGCGGGTCGCCCCGTCCGTGATGAACCGGACCTCGGCCCCGGCGAGCTGCACCTGCCCGCCCCAGTAGTCCTCGTTGCGGTCCAGGGTCAGCGACTGCTTCGGCTGCTCGGAGACCGGGACGAACGGTCCCGTGCAGTGCCCGAACGGGTCCACCGAGTCGCCCTCGAAGGCCGCCGGGGCCAGCACCCCGGTGTTGACGCTCGCCAGGCGGTAGGGCACCAGCGGGCTCTCGGCCGGGGTGGTGATCCGCACGGTGCGCTCGTCGACGGCCTCCACCCCGCTGACCACGGCGGGGCTGAAGGCGCGGGCCGGGACCTCCGCGTCCAGGACGTTGCGCAGCGAGGTCACGACCGTGTCGGCGGTCAGCGCGGTGCCGTCCTGGAACGTCACCCCTTCCCGCAGGGTGAACTCCCACTCCAGGGGCGAGACCTGCTCCCACTCCGTGGCCAGGGCGGGCACGATCTCGCCCGCCGCCTCGTCGTAGCGGGTCAGGGTCTCGAGGCACCCGGACAGGGACAGGATGTAGGCGGCGTCGCTCTCCAGCGCCCAGTCGGCGACCGGGGCGCGGAAGTTGTCCACCACGATCCGCTGCTCGCGGTCGGCGGCCTGGACGGTACCTCCTTCCTCGCCGCTGAAGCCACAGCCCGACAGGGCGAGAAGAGCCACGAGCCCGACGGGCGTCGCGGACCGGAGCGGAGAGCGCACGGGACCACCTCAGGTCGCCGCCCGAGGACGGCAGGGAATAAGGACACGGAAGAGTTCGGTAAAACCCCCGGGGAGAGGTTAGGGGAACCTAACCCTCGGGTCCACTCGGGCGCCGGGCCCCGTCATGGAGCGGCGCGGGCTTTGCCGCCCGTCACGGATGTGCTATGCCCCCGGGCGCGTCCGGGCTGACACCGGACCGGCGGCCTGGCAAGGTGGGGGGCGGAGATCCCCCGACCGGACCACCCCGAGGAGCCCCATGACGCAGCAGGCCGAGACGCCCAGCACGACCGCCGCCGGAGAGTGGTGGCGCTCCGCGGTGATCTACCAGATCTACCCGCGCTCCTTCAACGACGGCAACGGTGACGGCATGGGCGACATCCCCGGCATCATCGACCGGCTGGACTACCTGGCGGACCTGGGCGTGGACGCCCTGTGGCTGTCCCCGTTCTACGTCTCCCCCCAGCACGACGCCGGCTACGACGTCTCCGACTACCGGGACATCGACCCCCGCTTCGGCACGCTCGAGGACTTCGACCGGATGCGCGCCCGCATGGCCGAGCTGGGCATGCGGCTGATCGTGGACCTCGTGCCGAACCACACCTCCAGCGAGCACGAGTGGTTCCGGGCGGCCGTGGCGGCCGGGCCCGGCAGTCCCGAGCGGGAGCGCTACATGTTCCGGGAGGGCCGCGGCGAGCACGGCGAGCTGCCCCCGAACAACTGGCGCTCCGTGTTCGGCGGCGAGGCGTGGACCCGGCTGCCGGACGGGCAGTGGTACCTGCACCTGTTCGACAGCACCCAGCCGGACCTCAACTGGGAGAACCCGGAGGTGTGGGAGGAGTTCCGCTCCGTCCTGCGCTTCTGGCTGGACCGCGGCGCGGACGGCTTCCGCGTGGACGTGGCCCACGGCCTGGTCAAGGCCGAGGGCCTGCCGGACTGGGACCACCAGGTGCACATGGTCGAGGGCGAGCACGACGCCCGGGAGCACGACGAGCCGGACACCCCCATGAGCACCGGCAGCCCCTACTTCGACCAGGACGGCGTGCACGAGGTCTACCGCGACTGGCACCGGGTGCTCGCGGAGTACGACGGCGACCGGATGATGGTGGCCGAGGCGTGGGTCGAGCCGGCCCACCGGCTGGCCATGTACGTGCGCTCCGACGAGATGCACCAGGCCTTCAACTTCGACTTCCTGGTCGCCGGGTGGGACTGGGCACGGCTGTCCCGGGCGATCGGCGACTCGCTGGCCGAGTCCGCGAAGGTCGGGGCGCCCACCACCTGGGTGCTCTCCAACCACGACACGGTCCGGCACGTCTCCCGCTTCGGACTCGCGGACCCGATCGCCTATCCCAAGGGGATCGACGCGCAGAGCGAGCAGCCGGACCACGACCAGGGCCTGGCCCGGGGCCGTGCCGCCGCCCTGGTGGAGCTGGCGCTGCCGGGCTCCGCCTACCTGTACCAGGGGGACGAGCTGGGCCTGCCCGACCACACGGAGCTGCCCGCGGAGCTGCGGCAGGACCCGGCGTTCACCCGCACCGGGGGCGAGGAGATCGGCCGCGACGGCTGCCGCGTACCGCTGCCCTGGGCCGCCGGGGAGCCCGGCCACGGCTTCGGTCCCGCACCGTGGCTGCCGCAGCCCGAGGCCTTCGGGGAGCTGGCGGCGGACCAGCAGGTGGGTGTTCCGGGGTCCACGCACACGCTCTACCGCACCGCCATCGCCCTGCGCCGGGAGCTCGGCCTGGGCCGGGGCGCGTTCGCCTGGCACGAGGCGCACGGCGCCGCGACGGGCCTGCTCGCCTTCGTGCGCACCACCGAGGCCGGGCAGCGGGTGCTGGTGGCGGCGAACCTGGGCGGGGCCCCGGTGCCGCTGCCCGCCGGGGAGGTGCTCGTGGCCAGCCGGGAGGACGCCGTGGCCGACGGCGCGCTGCGGCCCGAGCGGGCCGTGTGGGTGCGCCTGGCGGACTGACCCGCGGCGGGTCAGTGGCTGGTGCGGCCCCGGCCGGAGGTCAGCACGGGGGCGAGCAGCCGGTCGGCCAGCGCCCCGGTGAGCACCGAGTAGACCGCCTTGTGCAGGACGTCGACGGTCAGCTCCTGGGCCGGCCAGGACGCCGGCGGGGCGCCCGCACCGGTGGCGTTCTCCACCGTCTGGTCGAACGCGAGCCGGACCACGGTGTGCCACGCGTTCGCGGACCCGCCGCGGATGCCCGTGACCGCCCACACGCCGCGCAGGGCGCCCAGGGCTGCCCCGGTGCCGTAGTGCATCACGGAGTTCCAGCCCCGGGGCCGCTCGTCGTCGCCCGGGTGCCGCCCCAGCAGGGTCAGCAGGGCGCGGCCGGGGACGTAGGAGTTCGGGCGCCGGGTGAGGGCCTGCTCGGCCTTCTCCCCCACCACCATCCCGGCGGCGCCGAGCACGCCCGCCGCGGCGCCGATCCCGGCCGCGCGCAGCAGCACGTCCGGGCGGGAGGCCGCGGTCATGCCCGGTCCCCCTCGTCCTCGAGGCCCTGCCGCGCCAGGTCGCGGTCCAGTTCGGCGCCCGGCTCGATGACCACGCCGTCCTCGCGCTGGTCCGCGACCGGGCCGTGCTCCGGTTCCTGCTCCCGCTGCTGCTCGCTCATGGCCGCTCCTTCCGTCCGGCCCCCCGGCCCGGGCGGCTCGCGGCCAGTATAGACAGGAAGCTGATCAGTCGGGTCGGTCAGTGGGCGGGTGCGGGCCCGCCGCAGCGCCGCTGCAGCCAGTCGTCGACCGGGGCGAGCGTGCGCTGCAGACCGGCGAGCTCGACCGGCTGCAGCGAGTCCCCCGCGGCGCGCAGGTCGGCCGCGGCGGCGTCGAAGGCCGGCC
The DNA here is from genome assembly GCF_009735315.1 of Kocuria sediminis. Lineage (NCBI taxonomy): Bacteria > Bacillati > Actinomycetota > Actinomycetes > Micrococcales > Micrococcaceae > Kocuria > Kocuria sediminis. The sequence goes on along the minus strand of NZ_WOGU01000006.1, from coordinate 166,931 downwards.
GGAGGTCCGCGGGCATGCCGGGGGCGAGCTCCTGCACGGAGTCGGCCGCCCGGCCGGGGCGGAAGCCGGGGTCCGGCCCGTCGGTGGACAGCGGCACGAGCATCAGGGCGGTGTAGGCGCCGGCGACGTCGAAGCAGACCTCCGGGCCCGGGGAGTCCGCCGAGGGGGCCGGGGCGGGAGTGGTCGCGCCCGGGACCGGCTCCAGGACGAGCCCCGGCTGCTGCTGGCCGGTGCCGCAGCCGGTCAGGACGAGCAGGCACAGCACCGCGGGAGCGAGGGCTGCGCCGGGTGCGCTCGGGCGGCGGGACGAGCGGGTCACGGCTCCAGGATACGGAGCGAACCTCCGTGCGGGCTGGCAGCCGGCGAGGCGTCCGGGCATGCGAAGAACCGCCGGCCCCCGTGGGGGACCGGCGGTTCTTCCGCGGTGGCTCCGACCGGCGTCGATCCGGTGACCTTACGATTTTCAGTCGTACGCTCTACCAACTGAGCTACAGAGCCCCGGCACATCCGAGGCGGATATGCCGCGACGACGTCGCACCGCGGAAAGACCTCTTCCGCTGTGAACGCCGCCTGAGCGACCCTGACGGGACTTGAACCCGCGACCTCCGCCGTGACAGGGCGGCACGCTAACCAACTGCGCTACAGGGCCTTGCTGTTTCCAACGAGGATTGATCTTACCAGCATTCCTCGCCGGTTGTGCAAATCGGTGGAAGGCCCACCTTCTTCGCGTACCCCCAACGGGATTCGAACCCGTGCCGCCGCCGTGAAAGGGCGGTGTCCTAGGCCGCTAGACGATGGGGGCCAGAACGCCCGCGCCGGGAGCCACGGACTGGAGGACCGAGGACCCTGACACGGGAGAAACCGAGTACAGCTTAGGGCTTCGCCCGGAATTCGCACAATTGCGGTGCGGACCGGCCCCGGCGCCCTCGTGCACCCGGGCCGCGCGTGGGGTAGGAAGGGGAGCGTGATCGAGATGACCCGCCAGGAGTTCGACGGCGCCGTCGACGACGCCATCGACCTCATCCCGGACGAGCTCTTCCGGGCCATGGACAACGTGGTGATCCTCGTGGAGGAGGAACCGCCCGAGCACGCGCCGGAGCTGCTCGGGCTCTACGAGGGCGTGCCCCTCACCGCCCGGGACGGCGGCTGGGGGGCCGGGTCGCTCCCGGACCGGATCTTCGTCTACCGCGGCCCCCTGCAGCGCCTGTGCACCGAGCGGGAGGAGCTCGTCGAGGAGATCACGGTGACCGTCATCCACGAGGTCGCCCACCACTTCGGCATCGACGACGAGCGGCTGCACGAGCTGGGCTGGGGCTGAGCCGGCCAGCTCAGGCGTCCCAGGGGCGGACGTCGTCGAAGTCGAAGTCCTTGCGGGTCTCGATCCGCTGGTCGTAGCGGTCCGGGACGATCAGCACCGGACCGGCCGCGTTGTGCAGCACCCCCTGGGAGGTGGAGCCCAGCAGCATGCCCGCGAAGCCGCCCCGGCCCCGGGTGCCGAGCACCACGAGGGAGTTCTTCCGGGTCTGCTCCACCAGGACCTGCACCGGCGGGCCGTCGGCCAGCTCGGAGCCGATCTCGAGGTCCGGGAACCAGCTCCGGAGCCAGGCCACCCCGCCGCCGAGGGCCCGGGCGACGTCGTCGTACATCACCTCGAAGTCCACGGCCGTGGGCATCCAGGCCAGCGCCCCGCTCACGGGCGGGAGCGCGCACACCACGGTCAGGGGGACCCCGAGCAGGCGCGCCTCCTCCGCGGCGTAGAGCATGGCCGCCCGGGCCTGCGTGGAGCCGTCCGAGCCGACGACCACGCGGTCCACGAGGGCCCGGTCGGTGGTGAGCTCCTCCGCGCCCAGGTGCTCCTGGGACCAGGGCAGGGGCACCACCCCGGTGGGGCACTTCGCGTGCGCCGGCACCGCCGTGGAGACGGTGCCCAGCAGCCGGCCCAGCAGCCCGCCCCGCCCGCGGGAGCCGAGGACCATCAGCTCGGCCGTGCGGCTGAGCTCGAGCAGGGCGCCGGAGGGGTCGCCCGTCTCCACCGTGGCGCGCAGCTCCACCCCCACGGGGCGGACCTGGTCCGCGGCGTGGTTCAGCAGCTCCTCGACGCCCTGGGTCAGCGCGGCCTCGTCCACGGTGGCGTAGCCGGTGTCGAACCCGGAGCCCGAGAACACGGGCAGGCTGTAGGCGGTGACCAGCCGCACGGGCAGGCCGCGGCGGCGGGCCTCCCGGGCCGCCCAGCGCAGGGCGCCGAGGCTCTGCTCGGAGCCGTCGACGCCCACGACGACCTCGCCGGTGGCGTCCAGGGCGCGGCGCTGCCCGCCGCCGGCCGGGGAGCGCCGGCGCACGGCCTCCTCCCCCAGGCTGGTGTCGCGGCGCTCCTCGCGCTCCGGGGACGGGTGGTCGGTCATGGTGCTGCCTCCTGTGCGCGGCCTCCGCCCGGGCGGCTCCGTCGCGGCCCGGGGCTTCGCCTCCGATGGTACGCGCGGACGGGCCGCGGCCGATGCCCTCGCCGGCGGACGATCGGCGCCCGGGGTGAGAAGATGAGGGCGCACTGTGCACCCGCCTGCGAGGAAGGACGGTCCCGCCGATGAGCGAGGTCTCGTTGCCCGACGCCCTGCCCGGGGAGACCGGGACGGCCGCCGAGTGGGCCACGTGGGGCAGGACGCACGCCGTCACCCCCCGGCACGTGCTGCGCCCGTCCTCGGTGGCGGAGCTCGCCGAGGGCGTGGCGGCCGCCGCGCGGCGGGGCCTGGGCGTGCGCGCCGTGGGCTCCGGCTGCAGCTTCTCGGCGCTGCCCCTGGCGCCCGAGGTGATGGTCGAGCTCACCGGGCTGACCGGGCTCACCGCGGTGGACGTGGACGAGCACCGGGCCACGGTCCTGGCGGGCACCACGATCCGGGCCCTCAACAAGGGGCTGGACGCCCACGGGCTGGCGGTGACCAACCTGCCGGACAGCGACTGGCAGACGATCGCCGGCGCGGTCTCGACCGGCACCCACGGCACCGGCCTGGCCTTCGGCTCCCTCTCGGCCCAGGTGGTGTCCCTGACCCTGGTCACCGCCCGGGGCGAGCTCGTGGAGTGCTCCGCCGAGCAGCGCCCCGAGCTGTTCCAGGCGGCGCGGGCCGGACTGGGCGCCCTGGGGATCCTCGCGAGCGTGACCCTGGCCTGCGAACCGGCCTTCCGGCTGCACGCCGCCGAGATCCGCGAGCCGCTCGGCCAGCTCGTGGACACCGTGGGGTCCCGGATGGCCGGGTCGGACCACTTCGAGTTCTACTGGATGCCGGGGACCGCCACCGCCCAGACCCGCATCCTCACCCGGCTGCACAAGCTCCCGGACTCCTACACCCGGCCCGGCTCCCCCGTGGCGCGCACCGTGCGCCGGATCGACGACGTTCTGCTGCGCAACACCCTCACGGCCGGGCTGAACCAGCTGGCCACCGCGCTGCCGCGCTCCACGCCCGGGCTCAACCGGGTCGACGCCCTCACGAACAGCCCGCGGCAGTACAGCGACCTCTCCTTCCGGGTGTTCACCGTCCCGCGCCGGGTCCGCTTCGTCTCCACCGAGTACGCGCTGCCCGTGGAGGAGCTGGGGGTCGCCTTCCGGGAGCTGCAGACGCTCGTCGAGCGCCGCGGCTACGCCTTCTCGCTGCCCGTGGACGTGCGCTGCTCCGCCGCCGAGGACGCCTGGCTCGCGCCCGCCCACGGCCGGGACACCGCCTGGATCGCGCTGCGGCAGTACTGGCGGCGCTACGACCCGAAGGTCTTCGCCGCTGCGGAGGAGATCTTCGTGGACCACGGCGGCCGCCCGCACTGGGGCACCGTGCACACCCGGGACGCCGCGTACCTGCACGCGGTCTACCCGCGGTTCCAGGACTTCCTCGACGCCCGTGCCGCGGTCGATCCCGACGGGGTCTTCCTCAACGACCACGTGCGGGAGCTGCTGGGCCTCTGACCCGGCGGGGCGCCGCCCTGCCGGCGCTGCGGCCCGGAGCGACTCCTCCCGTCCGGGGAGCGCGAGGGGCCGCGTCCTGCCGGGCAGGACGCGGCCCCTCGGGCTTGCCGGGCGCCGGCTCAGGCGGGCGAGGACACCGGCTCGGGCACGCCCTCCCGGGAGACGCTGACCATCTCCTCGCGCTCGACCACCTTGACCCGCTCGCGCGGGTTGCCCTCGGCGTCGTGCGAGGACTGGCCCAGGCCCTGCTCGTACTCGTCCAGGGCCAGCCAGCCCTCCCACGTGGTGTACTCGACGCCGCGGGCCTCGAGCACCTCGTTCACGGACTCGGGGTCGGGGCGGGTGGCGCCGGGCAGCACGGGGCGGTCCTCCAGCAGGTGGGTGACCGTCTCGAGGGCGTCGGACTTGGTCGCGCCGATCAGCCCGACCGGGCCGCGCTTGATCCACCCGGTGGCGTAGAGGCCGTGCAGCACCGCGCCGTTCTCGGCCAGGACGCGGCCCTCCGCGTTGGGGATCACGCCGCGGCCGTCGTCGAAGGGCAGCTCCGGCAGCCGGGAGCCCAGGTAGCCGACGGCGTGGTAGACGGCCTGCACGGGGTAGTCGACGTACTCGCCGGTCCCGGACACGGAGCCGTCCCCGTTGAGCCGGGTCCGCTCCATGCGCAGGCCGGTGACCCGGCCGTCCTCGCCGAGGACCTCGCGGGGGCTCTGCAGGAAGTGCAGGTGCAGGCGCCGGGAGGCGGTCTTCGGGGAGTCGTCGGCCCGCCACTTCTCGAGGGTCTTGACCATCACCTTGACCTGGTTGTTCTCGGCGATGGCCTGCTCGGAGCCCTCGTCGTAGGCGAAGTCCTCGTCGTAGACGACGATGTCGACGTCGCGCGACTTGGCGAGCTCGCGCAGCTCCAGCGGGGTGAACTTCACCTGGGCGGGGCCGCGGCGGCCGAAGATGTGCACGTCCGTGACCGGGGAGGCCTTCAGGCCCTGGTAGACGTTGCCGGGGATCTCGGTGACGAGCATGTCGTCGGCGTGCTTGGAGAGCACCCGGGCGACGTCGAGGGCCACGTTGCCGTTGCCGATGACCGCGACCTCCTTGGCCTCGAGGGGCCAGGTGCGCGGGAAGTCCGGGTGCCCGTCGTACCAGGCGACGAACTCGGCGGCGCCGTGGACGCCCTCGAGGTCGTTGCCGGGGATGTTCAGCGGGGCGTCGTAGACGGCGCCGGTCGCGAAGATCACCGCGTCGTAGTGGGCGCCGAAGTCGGCGAGGGTCAGGTCCCGGCCGAACTCCACGTTGCCGAAGAAGCGGATGTCGCCGCGGCCCAGGATGGCGCGCAGCGCGGTGATGATGCCCTTGATGCGGGGGTGGTCGGGGGCCACGCCGTAGCGGATCAGCCCGAACGGGGTCGGGTAGCGGTCGAACAGGTCGATGCTGACCTCGAGCTCCCCGCTCTTCACGGGCTCGGACTTGGTGAGCATGTCCGCGGCGTAGATGCCGGCCGGGCCGGCGCCGATCACGGCGACGCGCAGGGGACGGGTGGTGGTGTCAGCCACAGGGTTCCTTTCGATTGCGCGCACGGCGTGCACCGCGCGCGTCGTAGACCGGGTCCAAGTTTAGTGAAGTCGTCCCAGGATCTCCTGGGTGAGGATGCTCACGACCGGTGGCCGAGCAGCCCTCGCCCGCGCAGCAGCCGGCGTTCCACGGGGTTGAAGAACAGCAGTTCCACGAGGATGCCGACGGCGAGGATCGACAGGACCGCGACCATCACCACCGCCATGTTGGAGACCGTGCGGCCCTGCTCCAGCAGGGAGCCCAGGCCGAAGCCGATCGAGCCGCCGATCGCGATGAGCTCGGCGCCCATGAGCGAGCGCCAGGAGAAGGCCCAGCCCTGCTTGAGCCCGGCGACGTAGCCGGGCAGGGCCGCGGGGAGCACCACCTTGCTGGCCATGGTCCAGCCGCGGGCCCCGAGCACGTGGCCGGCCCGGCGCAGCTGGGGCGGGATCTGGTCCACCCCCGCGAGCATGCCGTTGACGATCGACGGGATGGCCCCCATGAGCACCACGAAGTACACGGTGGCGTCGGAGAGGCCGAACCAGATGATCGCGGCCGGCACCCAGGCGATGGAGGGCAGCACCTGCAGGCCGGAGATGATGGGGCCCACGGCGTCGCGCAGGGCGCGCCGCTGCGCGATCAGCAGCCCCAGCGGCGTGGCCACCGCCGCCGCCACCAGGAAGCCGCTGATCCCCCGCCACAGGCTCGTGCCGAGGGCGCCCAGGACGGTGCCGTCGGTGAGGAGCGCGATGAACTGCCGCCCGACGTCCAGCGGCCCCGGCATGACGTCCGGCCGGGGGCCGAGGAGGGCGACGAGCAGCTGCCACAGCAGCAGACCGGCCACCAGGGCGACCAGCGGCGGGGCCACCTTGGTGCGGAACACCTCCCCGGCCGAGGTCCTGCGCGTGCGCTCGGTCTGCAGGGCGTCCAGTCCGGCGAGCTCCTCGCCGGTGCCGTCCTGCTCGGCGGGCGGCACCGGGAGCGGCCCGGGGGCCGTGCGCTCCTCCGCCCGGGATGCGGCCGGCGGCGCGGCGGGCGGCGCGGCCGGGACGTGGGGCAGGGCGGTGTCATTTCGCATGGCGGCTGATCTCCTCACGCAGACGCGCGGTGATGGTGCGGGTCAGCTCGGCGAGGGTGTCGTCGAGCGACTGGGCGCTGCCCTCGAAGCCGTAGGACTCGGGGTCCTTCCACGGCCGGGTGTCCCACTCCTGGACCACCTGTCCGGGGCGGGAGGACATGAGCAGCACCCGCTGGCCCAGCCGCACGGCCTCGCCGACGTTGTGGGTGATGAACACGATCGTCCGCCCGGTGGCCCGCCAGACGCGCAGCAGCTCCTCGTGCAGCAGGTCCCGGGTGATGGCGTCCAGCGCGGAGAACGGCTCGTCCATGAGCAGGACCTCCCGCTCCTGGGCCAGGGCCCGGGCCAGGGCCACGCGCTGGCGCATCCCGCCCGAGAGCTCGTGCGGGCGCTTGTCCGCCGCGTGCGGCAGCCGGACCAGCTCGAGCAGCTCCTCGGCCCGCTCCCGCCGATGCGCGGCGGGGACACCGCGCAGCTCCAGGGCGAGCTCCACGTTGCGCCGCGCGGTGAGCCAGGGGAACAGCGCGGCGTCCTGGAACATCAGGGCCGCTCCTTCCGCGGGGACGGTCACCGAGCCGGCGGTCGGCTCCTCGAGCCCGGCCACGATGTTCAGCAGCGTCGACTTGCCGCAGCCCGAGGCCCCGAGCAGCGCGACGAACTGCCCGCGCTCCACGTCGAGGTCCACGTCCTGCAGGACCGGCCCGTCCTCGGCGGAGAAGGTCTTGCCGAGGCCCTGCAGCCGGATCGCGGTGGTGGTCGTGGTGCTCATGCGCCCTCCTCCGAGCCGTCGCGGACGCGGTCCAGGACCGTGGTGTCCACGAGGCCGTCCAGCGAGGCCTCGTCCGTGGTCCCCGCCGCCACGCCGTCGGCCAGCAGCTGGGGGTAGGTGTCCGCGAGGGGGTCCGTGGTCCACTCGATCGCCTCGAGGGCGCCCGCGACGGTCTCCTCGGGCAGGGTCTCGGTCTGGGCGCGCTCCAGGCCCCGGTTCAGGGTCGAGGCCAGCAGCGCGGGGTCGTCCTCGTGCTCGTCCAGCCAGTCCACGGACCGCTGCAGGCCCCGCACGAGCTCCTCGACCGTCTCCGGGTGGCGCTCGAGGTAGTCCTTGCGCACCACCAGGACGGTCGTGGGGTAGCGCCCGTCCGCCCAGAGGTCGCGCTCGTCCACGAGGACCCGGGCGCCGTCCTGCACCGCGCGGGTGGCCCACGGCTGGGGCAGCCAGGCCCCGTCCACGCGTCCCTGCCGCAGCATGGAGATGGTCTGGCCGTTGGCCATGGGCGTGATGGCCACCGCGCGCTCGCCGTCGCCGTCCGCCTCGTAGCCCTGCTCGGTGAGCCAGGTCCGCAGGGCCACGTCCTGGGTCCCCCCGAACTCGGGGCTCGCGACGGTGCGCCCGGCCAGGTCCTCGGCGCTCGTGACGCCGGGGCCCACCACGAACTGCGCCCCGCCGGACGCCGCGCCCGCGACCACGGCGAGCGAGCGGCCCTGGGAGCGGACGAAGGAGTTGATCGCCGGGTTGGGGCCCACGAAGGCGGCGTCGATCGACCCGGCGTTCATGGCCTCCACCGCGGTGGGACCGCTGTTGAAGACCTGGGTGGACAGCGTCGTGTCCCCCAGCTCCTCCGCGAAGTCGCCGTTCTCGAGCCCGACGAGGGCCGGCCCGTGCGTGAGGTTGCCGAAGTAGCCCAGCCGCAGCTCGGCCGCGTCGGAGGTCTCCACCGCGGTCCGCTCCCAGGCCGCCAGAGTCCCGTTGGCGCGCAGCACGGTGGCGGCGACCGTCAGGGCGGCCAGGAGCGCGAGCGCGGTCAGCACCAGCGGCCAGCCCGGGCGGCGGCGGCCCGCGGCGGGGCGCCCGCCGTCGCCGGCCGTCACCGTGGTGAGGGCCGGCGGCTGCTGCCGGTCCACCTCAGGCGTCCCGGACGAGCCCGGCGGCGAGCGTGTTGCCGGTGGCGGGGTCGACGAGCAGGAAGGCGCCGGTGCGCCGCAGCCGGTCGTACGGGTCGACGGGCAGCGGGGAGGCCAGCCGCAGCCGGACCCGCCCGATGTCGTTGAGCTCCAGGGTCGCCGCGTCCCGCAGCACCAGCTCCTCGAGGTCCAGGCGCCCCTCGAGGTCCTGCACCATGGCCTGGACCGTGGCGGCGCCGTGCTTGACGAGCACGCGGGCGCGCGGCTGCAGGGGCCGCTCGCCGAGCCAGGCCACCGAGGCGACCAGGTCCCGGGTGGGCTCCGGCAGCTCGTCGTCGGCGCTCGCGAGGAGGTCGCCGCGGGCGATGTCGATGTCGTCGGCCAGCCGCAGGGTCACGGACAGCGGGGCGGCGGCCTCCGGGAGCTGTTCGCCGGGCAGCGGCGCGCCCGGGGCCGGGGCGGTGCCGGCCACGTCGATGCCGGTGACCGTGGTGCGCCGCCCGGCGGGCAGGACCACGACCTCGTCGCCGACCGCGATCGTGCCGGAGGCGATCTGCCCGGCGTAGCCGCGGTAGTCGCGCAGGGCCTCGGCGTCCGCGCCGGGCGCCGTGCCGCCCTGCGGGCGGATGACGTACTGGACGGGCAGGCGGAAGGGGCGGGCGGTGCCGCGCCCGGACTCGTCCACCGTGGGCAGCTCCTCGAGCACCCGCAGCAGCGGGCGCCCGGTGTACCAGGGGGTGCGCTCGGAGGGCTCCACCACGTTGTCGCCCTCGAGGGCGGAGACGGGCACCACGTGCACGTCCTCGATCCCCAGCCGGGCGGCGATGCCGGTGGCGTCGGCGGCGACCCGGTCGAAGACCTCCCGGTCGTAGTCGACGAGGTCGATCTTGTTCACCGCGACCACCACGTGCGGGACGCGCAGCAGCGAGACCACGGCCAGGTGCCGGCGGGTCTGCTCGACCACCCCGTGCCGGGCGTCCACGAGCAGCACGACGGCGTCGGCCGTCGAGGCGCCCGTGACCGTGTTCTTCGTGTACTGCACGTGGCCGGGGCAGTCGGCGAGGATGAAGGAGCGGCGGTCGGTGGCGAAGTAGCGGTAGGCCACGTCGATCGTGATGCCCTGCTCCCGCTCGGCGCGCAGGCCGTCGGTCAGCAGGGCGAGGTCGAGCCGGCCCGTGCCGCCGCCGAAGCCGCGCTCGGCCGAGGTGCGGCCCACGGCCTCGAGCTGGTCGGCGAGGATCGCCTTCGCGTCGTGCAGCAGCCGGCCCACCAGGGTGGACTTGCCGTCGTCGACGGACCCGGCGGTCGCGAAGCGGAACAGCGAGCCGGGGTCGATGGTCGGGACCTGCTCGGCGGCGGAGGCCTGCGGGGTCACGGTGCTGGGGGAAGTCATGTCTAGAAGTACCCGTCCTTCTTGCGGTCCTCCATGGCGGCCTCGGAGATCCTGTCGTCGGCGCGGGTGGCCCCGCGCTCGGTCAGCGTGGACACGGCGACCTCGGCCACCACGTCGGCCACGGTGCCCGCGTCGGAGAGCACCGCCCCGGTGCAGGACATGTCGCCCACGGTGCGGTAGCGCACGCTGCGCCGCTCGACCGGCTCGGCGGCGGAGGGGGCGGAGAACTCGCCCACGGCCATCCACATCCCGTCGCGGCGGAACACCTCGCGCTCGTGGGCGTAGTAGATCGGCGGCAGCTCGATGTTCTCCCGCTCGATGTAGCGCCAGATGTCCAGCTCGGTCCAGTTGCTGATGGGGAACGCCCGCACGTGCTGGCCCGCGGTGTGCCGGCCGTTGTAGAGGTTCCACAGCTCGGGCCGCTGGTTGCGCGGGTCCCACTGGCCGAACTCGTCGCGCAGGGACAGGATCCGCTCCTTGGCCCGGGCCTTGTCCTCGTCGCGGCGGCCGCCGCCGAACACGGCGTCGAACCGGTTCTCGGCGATGGCGTCCAGCAGCGGAACGGTCTGCAGCGGGTTGCGGGTGCCGTCGGCGCGCTCGAGCAGCCGGCCGTCGTCGATGTAGTCCTGCACGGACGCCACGACCAGGCGGATGCCCAGCCGCTCCACGGTGCGGTCCCGGAAGTCGAGGACCTCGGGGAAGTTGTGCCCGGTGTCCACGTGCAGCACGGGGAAGGGGATCCGGCCCGGCCAGAAGGCCTTGGCGGCCAGGTGCAGCATGACCACCGAGTCCTTCCCGCCGGAGAAGAGCATGGCGGGGCGGTCGAACTCGGCCACGACCTCGCGCAGGATGTGGATGGACTCGGCCTCGAGCGCGTCGAGGCTGCTGTGCACGCCGGCCTCCGCGGGGGCCGGGGCGGTGCTGGGGGTGGTCACGTTCGCCTCCGTCGTCGTGGGTGCGCTCACAGGTGGATCCCGCACTCGATCTTGTCCCGGCCGGACCAGCGGCCCGCGCGCGGGTCCTCGCCCGGGGCGGTGGGCCGGGTGCAGGGGGCGCAGCCGATGGAGAGGTAGCCCTCCCCCATCAGCGGGTTGGTCGGGATCCCGTGGTCCTGGGACCACTGGACCAGCTCGTCGAGGGTCCAGCGGACCATCGGGTTGACCTTCACGAGCTTGTGCGTCTCGTCGAAGGTCACCATCGGCGCGTTGGTGCGGGTCCAGGACTCGTCGCGGCGCACGCCGGTGAACCAGACCTCGTAGCCCTCGAGGGACTTCTTGAGCGGCGCCACCTTGCGGATCGCGCAGCACAGGCCGGGGTCGCGGGCGTACAGGTCCTTGCCGTGCTTCTCGTCCTGCTCGGCCACGGTGAGCTCCGGCAGGGCGTCGACCACGTTGATGTCGAGCATGTGCGCCACGGCGTCGCGGGTGCCGATGGTCTCCGGGAAGTGGTAGCCGGTCTCCAGGAAGAGCACGTCCACGCCGGGCAGCTGCTCGGCGACGAGGGCCGGCAGCACGGCGTCGGCCATCGAGCAGGCCACGGTGACGTTGCGCAGGTCGAAGTTCTCCGCGACCCAGCGGATCGCCTCCTCCGTGGACGCCTCGCCGGCGGCGGGCACCCGGCCCTCGGCGTCCAGCTCGGCGTGCAGCGCGGCGGCGCCGGCCGCCGCGAGCTCGCGCAGCTGCTGCTCGTCGCGCAGCGCGGGGCGGGTCCCCGTGTCGATGCTGGTCATGCGAGTTCACTCTCCTCGACCCTGTGGGTCCACTCGGCGAAGGTCTCGTTCTCGGTGCGCTGGGCCAGGAAGCGCCGGACCAGCTTCTCCACGTAGTCGGCCAGGTCGTCCTGGAACACCTTCAGGCCGCGCACGGTCCGCCCCAGCCCGGCCTCGGCCCGGTCGTCGGCGGCGAGCCCGCCGCCCAGGTGCACCTGGTAGCCGGGCTTCTGCCCGCCGTCCTCGGTGGGCAGCAGCTGGCCCTTGAGCCCGATGTCCGCGGTCTGGATCCGGGCGCACGAGTTGGGGCAGCCGTTGACGTGCATCGAGATCGGGTGGGGCAGCTCCACGCCGTCGAGCCGCCGCTCGAGCTCGTCGATGGTGTCCGAGGCCGTCCGCTTGGTCTCGACGATCGCCAGCTTGCAGTACTCGATGCCGGTGCACGCCACCGTGGAGCGGCGGAACGCGGAGGGCCGCGCCTGCAGGTCCAGGGCGTCGAGGTCGGCGACGGCGCTCTCGACGTCGGCCTCCTCGATGTCGAGGACCACGAGCTTCTGGTGCGGGGTGGTGCGCAGCCGGTCGGAGCCGTACTTGGCCATCACGTCGGCCAGGGCCAGCAGCTTCGCCCCGGAGACGCGGCCCACGCGCGGGGCCACGCCGATGTAGAACCGGCCGTCCTTCTGCCGGTGCACGCCGATGTGGTCGCCCGGCGTGGCCGCCTTCTGCGGCGCGGGGCCGTCCGCGAGCTCGTAGCCGAGGTACTCGTCCTGGAGCACCTGCCGGAACTTCTCGGGCCCCCAGTCCTGGACCAGGAACTTCAGCCGGGCGCGGTTGCGCAGCCGCCGGTAGCCGTAGTCGCGGAAGATGCTCGTGACGCCCTTCCAGACCTCCGGGGCCTGCTCCTCGGTCACGAAGGCGCCCAGGCGCTTGCCGAGGAACGGCACCACGGACAGCGCGCCGCCGACCCACAGGTCGTAGCCGGGACCGAGCTCGGGGTGGACCACGCCCACGAGGGCGCAGTCGTTGATCTCGTGCACCACGTCCAGGGACGGGTGGCCGGTGATCGCGGTCTTGTACTTGCGCGGCAGGTTGGAGAACTCCGGGGAGCCGATCCAGGTGGACTTGATCCGCTCGATCACCGGGGTGGGGTCGATGATCTCGTCCGCGGCGATCCCGGCCAGCGGGGAGCCCAGGATCACGCGCGGGACGTCACCGCAGGCCTCGACCGTGTCCAGGCCGGCGTCCTCGAGCCGCCGCCAGATCTCCGGGACGTCCTCCACGCGGATCCAGTGGTACTGGATGTTCTGCCGGTCCGTGATGTCGGCCGAGTCCCGGGCGAAGTCCGCCGAGATCTGTCCGAGCACGCGCAGCTGCTCGCGGGTCAGCGCCCCGCCGTCGAGCCGGACGCGCATCATGAAGTACTTGTCCTCGATCTCGGCGTCGGACAGGGACCCCGTCCGGCCGCCGTCGATCCCCGGCCGGCGCTGGGTGTAGAGCCCCCACCAGCGGAACCGCCCGTGCAGGTCCTGGGGGTCGATCGAGTCGAAGCCCTCCCGGGAGTAGACCTCCTCGATCCGGGTGCGCACGTTGAGCCCGTCGTCGGCCTGCTTGAAGACCTCGTTCGGGTTCAGGGGGTCCCGGCCGTCGACCTTCCACTGCCCCTCGGGCTTCGGCTTCCGGGCAGCACGGGGCGCGCGCGTCGTCTGTGTCATGGCGTCGATTGTTCGCGGCTCCCCCCGGACAGTCACGCCGGCCGTCACAAACCGCCATGAACCGACCTGACGTGACACAGAGCTGGACACCGGAGCCGGAATGTGCAACGCGGCGCGGGCGCTCTCAAGCGGTGGGCCGGTCCCCGGTCAGCCGCGCCGCGGCCTCGTCGATGTGCTCGGCGTCCACCAGGATGTCGTAGGCGTCCGCCTCGAGACCCTGGACGCTGCGGAAGTCGCGGCGTCCGCCGGTCGCCGCATGGCCCACGAGACCGAAGACCAGGCCCCAGACGGCGCCCAGCGCCACGCCCCACAGCACCACGGACAGCCAGCCGCCCACGGTGAACAGGCCGAGGAGCAGCCCCACGAACAGGCCGAGCCACGCGCCGGAGGCCATGCCGTAGAGCGCGGCCTTCCCGTTGGTCATCCGGCCCGTGACCTGCTCGACCGAGCGCAGCCCGGTGCCGACCACGCGCACGTGCTCGACGGGGAACCCCGCGTCGGAGAGCGAGTCGACGATCTGCTGGGCCTCGGCGTAGGTGGGCACGGTGCGCAGCACCCGGTAGTTGCCGGAGGAGGTGGGAGGAATCCGTGAGGGCTGGGTCATGGCTGCTGCGCTCCTGTTCCGACGTGTGTTCCGACGTGTGTTCCGCCGTGCTGGGCGGGGTCCGGTGCGGCGCTCGCGGTGCGACCGCCGTCCGGTGCAACGGGATCCGCCGGGCGCCTGTTCCGCCCGGCGCCGGACGGCCTCGTTCATGTCCGGGAGCTCACCGCGACACCGCCGGGCGGGACCGGTAATGTTCCCCCGGTGGCACGCGGTCCGGGCGCCGCTCCGGGGCCGCCGCCGTCGAGCCCGCCCTGTCCCGTCGAGTGCCCTTAGGACCGCCATGGCATCCTCCGCCTCCGTTCCCACGGAGACCCCTTCCCGTCCGCCGCGCAACGGCCTGGACCGCTTCTTCAGGATCAGCGAGCGCGGTTCCTCCGTGACCGGCGAGGTCCGCGGCGGCGTGGCCACGTTCATCGCGATGAGCTACATCGTGGTCCTCAACCCGCTGATCCTCGGCTACGGCCCGGACGGGGCGGGGAACACCCTCGGCGCCGAGCGGGTCGCGGCCGTCACGGCGCTCGTCGCCGGCGTCATGACCATCCTGATGGGCCTCGTGGCCCGCTCGCCGTTCGCGATCGCCACCGGCCTGGGGGTGAACGCGTTCCTGGCGGTGACGATCGTGACCACCCCCGAGCTCACCTGGCCGCAGGTGATGGGCCTGGTCGTGTGGGCGGGCGTGATCATGTTCGTCCTGGTGCTCACCGGCTTCCGCACCGCGGTGTTCAACGCCGTGCCGCCGTCGCTGAAGACCGCGATCGTCGTGGGCATCGGGCTGTTCATCGCCCTGATCGGCTTCGTGAACGCCGGCTTCGTGCGCCGCATCCCGGACGCCGCCGGCACCACCGTGCCCGTGCAGCTCGGCGACGGCGGGACGCTGCTGGGCTGGCCCATGCTCACCTTCGTCGTCGGCCTGCTGCTGACCGTGGCCCTCATGGTGCGCAACGTCCGCGGCGCGATCCTGATCGCCGTGGTCCTCACCACGGTCCTCGCCCACGTGCTGGAGGCGGTCTTCCCGTCCGGCTCCTCGGTGGAGAGCCCCACCGGGTGGTCGCTCGTGGTGCCCTCGGCCCCGACCTCCTTCGTCGCCCTCCCGGACCTCTCCCTCGTGGGCGCGGTCGCCCCGCTGGAGGCGTTCCGGAGCCTGGGCGCCCTCGCGGCGCTGCTGCTGGTCTTCACGATCCTGCTCTCGATCTTCTTCGACGCGATGGGCACCATGGTCGGGCTCTCCCAGCAGGCCGGACTGGTGGGCCGCAACGGGCAGATCGAGAACGTGGACCGGGTCCTGCTCGTGGACGCCGCGGGCGCGATCGCGGGCGGCGCGGGCTCCGTGTCCTCCAACCAGATCTTCGTGGAGTCCTCCACCGGCATCGCCGACGGCGCCCGCACCGGCCTGGCCAACGTGGTCACCGGCGCGCTGTTCCTGCTCGCGATGTTCGTCACGCCCCTGGTCAACGTGGTGCCGTTCGAGGCCGTCGCCCCGGCCATGGTCGTGGTCGGCTTCCTCATGGCCAAGCAGGTGGTGCGCATCGAGTGGGAGGACTGGGGCCTGGCCGTGCCGTCCTTCCTGACCTTCGCCGTGATGCCCTTCACGTACTCGATCGCCGACGGCATCGGGGCCGGCTTCGTCTCCTACGTCTTCATCCGCCTGGTGCAGGGCCGCGGCAGGGAGGTCCACGCGCTGATGTACGTGGTGGCCGCGGCCTTCGTGGTGTTCTTCGGCAAGGGCGTGGTGGAGGGCTGGCTCGCCTGACCGCCTCCTCCGGCCCCCGCGAGGTCGCAGCCCACGGCCACCGGGCCGCTCTCGCCGGCCGTGGGCTGCGACCTCACGGGGGTGGGGGGAGGATGGGGGCATGATCGACGACGACGCCCGCTGCCCCTGCGGCACCGGGGAGAGCTACGGCGCGTGCTGCGGGCGCTTCCACCGCGGCCGCACCGCGCCCACCGCCGAGCTGCTGATGCGCTCCCGGTTCAGCGCCTTCGCCGCCGGGGACGAGGCCTATCTGCTGGCCACCTGGCACCCCGGCACGCGTCCCGCCTCCGTGGCGCTGGACCCGGACGTGCGCTGGTACCGGCTCGACGTGCACGCCGCCGACGGCGGAGGGCCCTTTGACAGCGAGGGCCGGGTGGAGTTCAGCGCCCACTGGCGCGACGGCTCCGGGGCGCGCGGCCGGCAGCGGGAGCGCTCCCGGTTCGTGCGCGAGGACGGCCGGTGGCTCTACGTGGACGGCAGCCCCGCCTGAGCCGGTCGGCTCAGGCGTCCTCGAGGTCGGCCAGCACGCAGAACTCGTTGCCCTCCGGGTCGGCCAGCACCACCCACGTCACCTCGGGCCCCTGCCCCACGTCCACCCGGCGCGCGCCGAGGGACTCCAGGCGCGCCACCTCCCTGTCCTGGTCGGTGTCCGCCGCGCGGAGGTCGAGGTGCAGCCGGTTCTTGGCGGTCCTCGGCTCCGGGACGAGCAGGAAGTCCAGGTGCGGGCCCGGGCCCCCGGCGGGGGCGATCCCCACGTAGCCCTCGGCCTCGCCGTGGACCACGTAGTCCAGGGCTGCGCACCAGAAGCGGGCCAGGGCCGCGGGGTCGCGGCAGTCGACGACGACGGAGGACAGGGTGCTGGTCATGGGGCCAGCCTAGGCCCGGCGCCGCCGCCGGGAAAGGCGCTGCAGGAGCGGACGGGCGCGCTGGAGCACCGGCCAGTACGTGCCCGGGAACAGCCGGGCCACCAGGTCCGGCAGCACCGCGCTGGGGGCCACCAGCAGCCGGCCCCGGCGCCGCTCCACCGCCTCCAGGATGTCCGCGGCCGCCCGCTCGGCCGGATAGCTCAGCAGCGCGGCGAAGCTCTCGCGGCCGGCCGAGGCCTGCGCGGCCGGCACGCCGGCCGGGGTGCGGGCGGACTCGGCGATCCGGGTCCGCACCCCGCCGGGGTGGACCACGGTCACGCCCACCCGCCCGGCCAGCTCGTGGCGCAGGCCCTCCGTGAACCCGCGCACGGCGTACTTGCTGGCGGAGTAGGCCACCTGCCCGGGCGGGGCGATGAGCCCGAACAGGCTCGAGAGGTTGACCAGGTGGCTGCCGGGGGTGGCGAGCAGGGCGGGCAGCAGCCGGCGGGTGAGGATCACCGGGGCCCGGAAGTTGATGTCCATCAGCCAGTCGAACTCCTCGGCGGAGACCTGATCGAAGGTGCCGCCGAGGGCCACGCCGGCGTTGTTCACCAGCAGGTCGATGCTCGGGTGCTCGGCGAGGATCCGCTCGGCGACGCCGGGCAGCGCGGAGAGCTCGGCCAGGTCCGCCACCACGGTGCGCACCCGCAGCTCCGGGTGCCGTCGGCGGATCGTTCCGGCGACGCCCTCGAGCCCGGCCTCGTCCCGGTCGAGGAGCACCAGATGGGTGCCGCGGGCGGCGAGGCCGTGGGCCAGCTGCTCGCCGATGCCGCCGGCGGCGCCGGTGAGCACCGCGGTGGCGTCGGGAAAACGGAAGGGTGCGGAGGGGGACACGGGCTGCTCCTGGGGCGAGGGACGGGACCGGGGGACGGGCTCGGGGTCCAGTGTGGGGCGCTCGCTCCCGGCCGGGCTTGACCGGCGGCGACAGGAAGTTGACGCGGCGCGACACGCTCAGCCGGTGCGGGCCGCCCCGCGGCGCACGTCCCGCGGCGGGGCGCCCCACCAGCGGCGGGCGCACCGGGTCAGCGCCGAGGACTCGGACAGGCCCACCAGTCCGGCGATCTGGCTCAGCGGGACCTCGGTGGTGGTGAGCCAGCGCAGGGCCGCGCTGCGCCGGGCCTCGTCCAGGACCGCGCCGAAGGTGGTGCCCTCCTCGGCCAGCCGGCGCTGGAGGGTGCGGGGGTGCAGGTCCAGGACGCGGGCCACCGCCTCCAGCTCCGGGGCCGCGGTGCCCAGCAGCTGCACCAGCACCCCGCGGACCCGCGGCGCCCACGCGGAGCCCGCCCCCGGGATCTGGGCGTCGAGGAAGGCCAGCGCCACCTGCCGCACACCGGCGTCCCCGTGCAGCGGCTGGGCGAGCGTGCTCGTGGGGATCCGCAGCAGGACCTCGGGCCGGCCCGGGCGCACCGGCACGCCGAAGAACTCCTCGTAGACCCGCAGCGGCGCGGCGGGGCGGTGGTCCAGGTCGACCGTGCGCAGCCCGTAGCGGCCGCCGACCAGCGAGGTGAGGGCCCGGTGCAGCAGTCCGAGCCCGAGGTCGGTGCCCTGCGGGCTGCCGCGCCCGGCCCGGGAGGCTGAGCCGTGCCCGCCGTAGCGCACGGCCGTCACCCCGCGGGCGCCGTAGGGGTCCTCGACCAGCGCGAGCTCGAGCGAGGGTGCGTGCACGAAGAGGTAGCGGGACACGCACTCCAGGGCGTCGCGCACCGTCTCGGAGTGGCGGGCGGCGAGCGCCAGCGGGCCGAGCACGCCCGGGTCCTGGCGGGCGGCGACCCGCAGCCCCAGGTCGGGGCACGCCAGCTCCCGGGCGGCGGTCTCCAGCACCCGCCCGACGGCCCGCTCCGGGACCAGGAGGTCGTCGGTGTCCAGGGCGGCCCGGGGCAGGCCGGCGGCGTCGGCGAGCGCCTCGGCGTCGCCCCCGAGCTCGGCCACCGCGGCGCGGAAGCCGCGCAGCCCCGCGGAACGGATGACGGACATGTCGCCCAGAGTCAAGCAATCGTCGTGCAGCGTCAAGTGCTGCCGGGCGCCGCGGGGGATCCTGGACCCATGTCAGCCACTTTCCCCACCCCCGAGGGCCCCGCCGGGGCGGAGCACCGCGACGTCGTGGTCGTCGGCGCGGGCCTGTCCGGCATCGGCGCCGCCTACCGCCTGCAGACCGAGTGCCCCGGCCTCTCCTACGCGGTCCTGGAGGCGCGCGACGGGATGGGCGGGACCTGGGACCTGTTCCGCTACCCCGGCGTCCGCTCCGACTCCGACATGTTCACCCTGGGCTACTCCTTCAAGCCCTGGCGGGACCCGCAGTCCATCGCCGACGGCCCGTCGATCCTCGCCTACATCCGCGAGACGGCGGAGCAGTTCGGCATCGACCGGCACATCCGCTACCGCACCAAGGTGGTCTCGGCCGACTGGTCCTCCGCGGACGCCCGGTGGACGCTGGGCCTCGAGGAGCGCGACGACGAGGGCGGGCTGCGGCGGCGCACGATGACGTGCTCCTTCCTGTACTCCTGCGCCGGGTACTACGACTACGAGCGGGGGCACGACCCCGTGCTGCCGGGGATCGAGGAGTTCGGGGGCCGGGTGGTGCACCCGCAGTTCTGGCCCGAGGAGCTGGACTGGAGCGGGCAGCGGGTGGTGGTGATCGGCAGCGGCGCCACGGCGGTGACCCTCGTGCCGGCGATGGCCGCGGACGCGGCGAGCGTGACGATGCTGCAGCGCTCCCCCACCTGGATCAGCGCCGTGCCCGGCCGGGACCGGCGCGCCGACGCCCTGCGCCGGGCCCTGCCCCCGGGGCCGGCCCACCGGCTGATCCGGACGAAGAACATCCTGTTCAGCACGGCCGTCTACCAGTTCTGCCGGCGCCGCCCGGCCGCGGCGCGGGAGTACTTCACGTCCCGGGCCGCGCGCATCCTCGGCTCGGAGGAGCTCGTGGCCGAGCACTTCACCCCGTCCTACGACCCCTGGGACCAGCGGCTGTGCGCCGTGCCGAACGCGGACCTGTTCAAGGCCCTGCGGCGGGGCCGGGCCGGCGTGGTCACCGACACGATCGACACGTTCGTGCCCGAGGGGATCCGGCTGAGCAGCGGCCGGGTCCTGGAGGCCGACGTGGTGGTCACCGCCACGGGGCTGAAGCTGCTGCCCTTCGGCGGGATCGCCCCGACCGTGGACGGCGCCCCGGTGGAGCTGTCGGAGCAGTTCGTCTGGAACGGCGCCATGCTCACGGGCGTGCCCAACTTCGCGCTGTGCATCGGCTACACCAACGCCTCGTGGACGCTGCGGGCGGACCTGACGCACCGCCTGGTCTGCAAGGTGCTCCAGCACCTGCAGCGCCACGACGCCGCCGCCGTGGTGCCCAAGGCCGCCCCGGGCATGACCGAGCACCCGCTGCTGGACCTCAGCTCCGGCTACGTCCGGCGCTCGATCGACGCGTTCCCCCGCCAGGGCGACCGCCACCCGTGGCGGGTGCGGCAGAACTACCTGCTGGACTCGGCGACCACCCTGCGCACGCCGCTGTCCCGGACCCTCGAGCTGATCCCCCGTCCCGCCGCCCGCCCCGCGGCCGCACCCCAGGAGACCCACGCATGACCGAGCAGCACACCTCCCAGTCCGCCGCCGGCGCACCGGGGGCCACGACGACGGTGCAGGTCGCCGGCCGGCCCGTGCGCATCCGCCTGTCCGGGCCGGAGCAGGCCCCGCCCGTGGTGCTGCTGCACGGGATCGGGCGCAGCCTCGAGGACTGGTCGGCCGCCCACGAGCTGCTCGCCCGGGACCACCGGGTGCTGAGCACCGATCTGCCCGGCTTCGGGCTGAGCCCCGCGGGCCCGGAGAAGCCGGGGCTCGGGGCGTTCGCCCGGGCCGTGGTCGGGGTGCTGGACGCGGTGGGCGAGGAGCGCCCGGTGCACCTGATGGGCAACTCGCTGGGCGGGGCCGTGGCCATGACCGTGGCCGCGGAGCACCCGGAGCGGGTGGCGAGCCTGCTGCTGGCCAACAGCGCCGGGTTCGGCCGGGAGGCCAACGTCTCCCCGCTGCCGATGGTCTGGGCCGCGCTGTCCCGCCTGCCCGTGGTCGGCCACCGGTTCCGTCCGCTGGCCAAGGCCGCCGCGGTGCGCTCGAACCAGAACTGCTTCTTCGACCCGGCCCTGGCCACGCCCGAGCTCCTCCGGCACGCGGCGCAGGTGGGCTCCCAGCCGGACTTCCGGGCCACCTTCCTGGGCACCTACCGCAGCATCGGGCTGCCGGTGGTGGGTGTGCTGCCCGGCTGGCGCCGGGCCCTGCTGGAGAAGATCCGCGCCTCCGGGCTGCCCGTGCTCGTGCTGTGGGGCGACGCCGACGCCGTGCTGCCCGCCCACCACGCCCAGGCCGCGGCCGCCGCCCTGCCCGGGGCCCGTCTGCACGTGTTCCCGGACACCGGGCACATGCCGCAGATCGAGCGGACCGCGGAGCTGGTGGAGCTGGCCCGGGAGTTCGTGGCCTCGGCCGAGGAGCGCCGCGCGGCCTCCTGACCGTCCACGGCGACCACGGGACGGCCGCCAGAGCCGTGGCACCGTGCGCCTCGCGCCCCCGCACCCGCCAGGGGCTGCTGGTACAGTTCAGCCGCCGGCACGCGCACGCGCCGGCCTCGACTGCGGCGAGGGGGTCCGCACACAGGACGGAACGGGCGGGCCTGACCCATGGTGGATTCGACGTCGGCAGGCGCACGCTCGGTGCAGCTGGAGGACCTGCTGCTGGCCTCCGAGGACCTGACGGACTTCCTCCAGCAGTTCGTGCGCAGCACCGCGCGGCACCTCGCGGGAGACGCCGACGACCTGTGGTGCTCGATCACCCTGCTGCGCGGTGCCGCCGCGGCCACGGTGGTGGCCAGCCACCGGCGGGCCGCCGCCCTGGACGAGGTCCAGTACGCCTTCGAGGGCGGTCCGTGCCTGAGCGCGGCGGACCGGCACCGGGTGGTGCTGCTGGCCGACACCCGCACCGACCGGCAGTGGCCGGCCTACAGCCGGGCGGCCGCGGAGCACGGGGTCCGCTCCGTCCTGGCGGTGCCCTTCGAGCTGGAGGACCGGGCCCGGGCGGCGCTGAACGTCTACTCGGGGGCGCTGCGCCAGTTCGACGCCCGGACCACCGCGGCGGTCGAGCGGGAGGTCGAGCTGGCCTCCCGGGCCCTGCGCCTGGCCCTGCGCCTGGCCCGGCACCGGGAGACGCAGACCGACCTGGCCGCGGCGATGGCCTCGCGCACCACGATCGACATGGCCATCGGGCTGGTGATGGCCCGCCAGGGCTGCACCCAGGACGACGCCGTGGCCCTGCTGACCGCGGCCTCGAACCACCGCAACGTCAAGCTGCGCGACGTCGCCGCCGAGCTGGTGGCGGCGGCCAACGACGGGCCGACGAGCACGCACTTCAACCCGTCCGTGCCGCCGGCGCCCCGGCCCCGGCCCGCGCCGTCCCCGGCGGGCGGGAGCGTGGTCTGAGCCCGGACGGCGCGGCGGGTCCCGCCCGGCGCCGGCGGTGGCGCCCCGGGGGCGGCGCGACTACGATCGGGGAAGTGCGTCGAGTAGTCGGCCGCGACCTTGTCGTAGCCAGCGAAAGAAGCTTCTGTGCACTCTCTTCCCGACACCCCCGTCTCCCCGACCGTGGCCGTCCTGGACGGTGACGCCGAGCCGGCGCACTGCCGGGCCGGGCTCGCCGCCGCGGACGCCCCGCCCGCCGACGGGACCGCGCTCGCTCCTGCCGAGGAGTTCCCGGAGACCCTGGAGGGCCTTCCCCTGGTGGAGCTGCAGGTGCTCCACAGCCGCGTCACCCGCCAGGTCGAGCGCGAGTACCTGTCCCCCGAGGGACCGCACCCGCTCACCCGGGACCGGCACTGCGACGTGGCGGCCGAGCTCGCGGCCCGGGGTCTGCCCCGCGTCGGGTGAGCCCGGCACCGGCAGCGCCGGCCGCGGCTCGTCAGGTCCGGGGCGGGGTGCGGCCGGCGTCGTCGTGGAAGACCTCCTCGACCGCCCGGCCGAAGAACCGCGCCAGGGCGAGGGCCACGGACAGGGACGGCTCGGACCGGCCGTTCTCCACCGCGTAGATCGTCTGCCGGGAGACGCCCACGGCGATGGCCAACTGCCCCTGCGACAGCGTCCGGGCGGCCCGCAGGGCCTTGAGCTCGTTGCGCACCTGACACCACCTCCTCGGGCACCCTCGTCGGTTACCAAGCAACCTTAGCGGCTTCGGCGGCGCGCTGCTGAGCACCACCCGGCAGCCGCCTGCACGTCCCCCGGAGCCCGCGGCGGGGCACGTCACGGAGCGCGCGGCGCCGGGGGCGGGGCGGCGTCGCGGCGCGGGGGCGTCCCGGCGACGAACGAGCGGGCCCAGGCCCCGTCCTTGTACTGGGCGGGCACCGCCCCGCCGAGCAGCTCCCGGCCGAGCGCGGCCGCCTCCGGCGAGCCCGCCCCGGGCAGCGGCACGGCGGAGGCGGCCAGCACGATGTTGCCGTAGCGGCGGCCCTTGAGCATCGCCGGGTCGGCCACGGCGCCCACGTGCTCGAACACCTCCGACAGCGCGGCCAGCTCGGCCCGCGCCCCGGCGAGGTCCCGGGTGTCCCCGCAGTTGAGCACGTACAGCCCGCCCGGGGCCAGCACGCGCGCCACGTGCCGGGCGAACTCCACGGTGGTCAGCGGTTCCGGGGTCGTGGACCCGGCGAACACGTCCCGGACCACCACGTCCCGGGTGGCCGGGGTCAGCGACTCCGTGACGGCCCGGGCCTCCCCCACCCGGATCCGCAGCCGCGGAGCGCGCGGGAGGTCGAACCACTGCCGGACCAGCTCGGCGAGCCGCCCGTCGAGCTCCACGACGACCTGCCGCGCCGCCGGATAGGCGTGGGCGAGGTACCGGGCCATCGAGCAGGCGCCCCCGCCCAGGTGCAGGACCCGCAGCGCGGAGGGGTCCAGGTGCGCGCCGACGTGGGCGTGGACGAGCGCGGCGATCCAGCGCATGTACTCGAAGTCCAGCCGTTCGGGGTGCTGCGGGTCCACGTGGGAGGAGGGCACCCCGTTGACGTGCAGCACCCAGGAGCCGGGGGCGTACTCGTCGGGCACCAGCTCGGCGGTGCCGGTGGAGATCTCGTAGCTGCCGGCCGCGGGGCCGCCCGGGGCCGCGGGCTCCGGCGCCCGGCGCCCGCGGCGGGCCGCACGGCTCACGCCGGGCCCGTCCGCACCATCCGGTGCATGCGCTGCCCGGTCCACGGCCCGCCGGCGGGGAAGGACTCGTCCAGGGCACGGAAGCCGTGCTTGGCGTAGAAGTGCTCGGCGCGGTCGTTGCCGTCCATGATCCACAGGTAGGCGTCCGCGGGGCCGACGGCGGCCTCCAGCAGCGCGGCGCCCAGGCCGGTGCCGTGCGTCGCGGCGAGGGTGTAGAGCTGGAACAGCTGCCGGGGAACCACCGGGGCGGGCACCCCGGCGCGGGTCTCCCACGCGGCGGGGGCCGGTCCGGCGGAGACCAGCCCGAGGGCGGTCCCGTCGTCGTCGAGCGCCCAGAGGGTGCGCACGCGCGGGTCGGCGAGGAGGTCGCGGTCGTAGCCGGCCGTGCGGTCGGCCGCGTCGCGCTGGCGGTCGGCGAAGGCGTCGCCGAAGAGCGGGCGGTAGGTCTCGTCGAGGCAGCGCAGGTGCAGGGCGGACCACGCGGGGGCGTCGGCGACGCCCGCGGGGCGCACCCGCGCGGCCGTGGTGGCGCGGGTCAGGACTCGATCGCCTGCCGCCGGATCGCGGCCTCGAGCCGCTCCACCTTGCCGGTCAGCTCACCGGTGTGACCGGGGCGGATGTCGGCCTTGAGCACGAGGGACACGCGGGGCCCGTAGGCGCCGACGGCCTCGGTGGCGCGCTTGACGACGTCCATGACCTCGTCCCACTCGCCCTCGATCGTGGTGAACATGGCGTCGGTCTCGTGCGGCAGTCCGGAGTCGCGGACCACCCGGACGGCGGCGGCGACGGCGTCGTGCACGGAGCCGGTGGCGTCGGAGCCACCGGACGGGGAGACGGAGAAGGCAACCAGCATGCCCCCAGTCTCCCATCCGGGACGCCCGGGGAGAACCCCGCGCCACGACGACGACGGCCGCGCCGCCCCGGGGCCGGCCAGGACGCGAGCCCGGCGGGAGCGGCTGCCGGGCTCGTGCGGCGGGTCCTTCCGTGGTGGGCGGGACTCCCGGCCCGGTCCATACCCCCGGGCGTATGCAGGATCCCCCGGGGGGTATAGACTGGGCGGGACCCTCCCTCGTCTGCCAGGAGCGCCCCGTGCAACTCGACCCCCAGGACCTCACCCCGACCATCAACCGCCTCAAGCGGGCCCAGGGCCAGCTCACGGCCGTCATCCGCATGCTCGAGGAGAGCCGCGAGTGCAAGGACGTGGTCACCCAGCTCTCTGCGGTCTCCCGCGCCCTGGACAAGGCCGGCTTCAGCATCATCGCGACCGGCCTGGAGCAGTGCCTGCGCCAGGAGGACCCGAGCCTGGACAAGGCCGAGCTGGAGAAGATGTTCCTCTCCCTGGCCTGAGCCGTCCCGGCGCCCTGGCCCGAGCCTTTCCGGTTGCCTGGCTGAGCCGTCCCGGCCGCGGGCCGGGCGTCGGGCGCCGCGGCCCGGTCCCCGGAACGGGCGGACCCTAGACTGGGGCGAGCACGTCGGTCCCGAGCCCGCCCACCGGAGGACGCCCAGACATGACCCAAGGCATCTACGTCAGTGCCATGACGCCGCAGTCCGGCAAGTCGCTCGTGGCCCTCGGGCTGGCCGACTCGCTGTTCCGCAGGACCGACCGCCTGGGCTACTTCCGCCCCGTCCACCTGGGGCGGAGCCCGGCGGAGGACCCCATGGTCCAGCTCATGAAGCGCAACTTCGACCTCCCCGACGAACGGTGCCGCGGCGGGCTCTCGCTGGCCCGCACCCGGGAGCTGCTCGCGGCCGGGGACCACGACGAGCTCGACTCGATGGCCGTGAGCGTCTACGGCGAGATGGCCCGGCACTGCGACGTGATCGTGGTGGACGGCACCGACCTGCTGGCGCACAACGCGGCCACCGCCGAGTTCGACATGAACGCCCGGATGGCCAACAACCTGGGCGCCTCGGTGCTGGCCGTGATCGGCGCGGACGAGTCCGAGTCCCCCGAGGACGTCCTCAACGCGATCGAGGTCACCCGCGCGGAGCTCCACCAGGCCCGGTGCGACATCTTCGCCGTCATCGTCAACCGGGCCCGGCCCGAGTGGGTCGACCGGCTCAGCGCCAACGCCTCGCGGGGCGTGCGCGGGCTGCCCGTCTACGTGATCGCCGAGAACGCCGCGGTGGCCGCGCCCACCGTGGCCGAGCTGCGGGACCGGCACGGCTTCGGGGACGGGCCCTCCACCGTCTCCCTGGACCGCGACGTCAAGGGCGTGAAGATCGCCGCGATGACGGTGGCCCACTACCTCGAGCAGCTCGCCGACGGCGACTTCGTCATCACGCCGGGGGACCGCTCCGACATCGTCGTCGCGTCCCTGGCCTCCGCCCTGTCCCCGGCCCTGCCGGTGCCCTCGGGGATGCTGCTGACCGGCGGCTTCGGCACCGAGGGGCGGATCCAGGAGCTCACCGCCGCGGCGCCGTTCCCCGTGCTCACCACGGGGCTGGACACCTACAGCGCCGCCCGCGCGGTCTCCCGTTCCCGCGGCACCCTCTCGGGGGCGCATCCGCGCAAGGTCGCGGCCGCGCTGGGCGAGTGGGCCCGGCGCGTGGACGACGAGGAGCTGGTCAGCCGCCTCGACCTGCCGCGCCCGCTGCGGCGCACCCCGCTGCGCTTCCTGCACGAACTCGTCGAGGCGGCGCGCACGCAGCGGAAGAACATCGTGCTGCCCGAGGGCGAGGACCCCCGCATCCTGCGCGCCGCCGAGATGATCCACCGCCGCAACTTCTGCGACCTCACGATCCTCGGCGACCCCGCGAAGATCGCCGGGCTGTGCCAGACGGAGGGCATCAACCTCGACTTCGACGACGAGGGGCTCACGCTCATCGACTTCGAGCACGACGAGGCGCTGCGCGAGAAGTACGCCGGCGAGTACGTGCGGCTGCGCGCCCACAAGGGCGTGCAGCCGGAGGCGGCCCTGGAGCGGATGCTCGACGGCTCCTACTTCGGCACCATGATGGTGCAGATGGGGGACGTGGACGGCATGGTCTCCGGCGCCGCGCACACCACGGCCAACACGATCCGCCCGGCCCTGGAGTTCGTGAAGACCTCCGAGGGCGTGCGGATCGTCTCCTCCGTGTTCTTCATGCTCCTCGAGGACCGTGTGCTGGTCTACGGCGACTGCGCGGTCAACCCGAACCCGGACGCCCAGCAGCTCGCGGACATCGCGCTCGCCTCCGCCCGCACCGCCCGCCAGTTCGGTGTGGAGCCCAGGGTGGCGATGCTGTCCTACTCCACCGGCGGCTCCGGCTCCGGCCAGGACGTGGACAAGGTCCGCGCGGCCACCGAGATCGTGCGCGCGGCGGACCCCGAGCTCGAGGTGGAGGGCCCCATCCAGTACGACGCCGCGGTGGACGCCTCGATCGCGGCCTCCAAGCTGCCCGGCTCGACCGTGGCGGGACGGGCGACGGTGTTCGTCTTCCCGGACCTCAACACCGGCAACAACACCTACAAGGCCGTCCAGCAGTCCGCCGGCGCCGTGGCCGTGGGCCCGGTGCTGCAGGGGCTGCGCAAGCCCGTCAACGACCTCTCGCGGGGGTGCACCGTGGACGACATCGTCAACACGGTGGCGATCACCGCGATCCAGGCCCAGCACCTGTGAGCCGGCTCCCGGCCGCCCCGTCCCGACCGCCCGTCCCGTTCCCGACCGCCCAGGGAGTCCCACCATGCTCGTGCTCGTCGTCAACTGCGGCTCGTCCTCGCTGAAGTACCAGGTCCGGGAGCTGGAGCCGGGCGCCGACGGCGGCACCGTGCTCACGTCCGGGCTGATCGAGAACATCGGCAGCTCCCGGATCCAGGACCACACGCAGGCCCTCGAGCTGCTCGCCGGGCGCCTCGAGACCGAGCTGGACGGGCGGAGCGTCGACGCCGCCGGCCACAGGGTGGTGCACGGCGGCGAGCGGTTCTCCGCCCCGGTGCTGGCGACCCCGGAGATCATCCGCGACATCGAGCGGCTCGTCCCGCTGGCGCCGCTGCACAACCCCGCCGCGGTCCTGGGCCTGCGCGCCGTCCAGAAGACCTGGCCGCACCTGCCGCAGGTCTGCGTGTTCGACACCGCCTTCCACCGCACCATGCCCGAGCACGTGTGGCGCTACGCGGTCCCGGAGCGGTTCTACGAGCACTGGGGGATCCGCCGCTACGGCTTCCACGGCACCTCCCACGACTGGGTGACCGGGCAGGCCGCCGCGTTCCTGGGGATCCCGCGCGAGCAGTTCCGCGCCGTCGTCGCCCATCTGGGCAACGGCGCCTCCGTCACGGCGATCCGGGACGGCCGGTCCTACGACACCTCGATGGGCTACACGCCCCTGGCCGGACTGGTGATGGGCACCCGCACAGGCGACCTGGACCCGTCCGTGGTCACCGCCGTGCTGCGCCGGGACCCGGAGATGACCCCCGAGCGGCTCGACGCCGTGCTCAACAAGGAATCCGGGCTGCGGGCCGTGGCCGGGGACCACGACATGCGCGCGGTCCAGGAGGCCGCCGAACGCGGCGACGAGCGCGCCGAGCTGGCCCTGGAGATGGCGGCCTACCGCCTGGCGAAGTACGTGGGCGGCTACCACGTGGCCGTGGAGGGGGCGCAGGCGCTGGTCTTCACCGCCGGGATCGGGGAGAACGCCGCACCGTTCCGGAAGCGGGTCTGCGACCGGCTCGGGGCCCTGGGGGTCCGGCTCGACGACGACGCCAACGCCGCCCGCGCGCGCGGGACCCGGCGGATCTCGGCCCCCGGCTCGGCGCTCGAGGTGCTGGTGGTGCCCACCGACGAGGAGCAGGCGATCGCCGCGGCCACCGCGGCGCTGGTCGCCGGCTGAGCGGACCGGGACATCGCACCGGGACACCGGAGCGCGGTGCCGAGGGACGGTGCCGCCGCCCTTGACGGGGCGGCGGCGGAGGTGTCTGCTGAGGACAGGGCTCCGCTGACCGACGCACCGGGCCGTACCGACGGCGAGGAGGATCCATGACCGCCCGTGACCGCTTCTTCCTCGACAAGTCCGACCCCGAGTCCTGGCGCGCCCTCAACGGGCTGGCCGGCACGGTCGCCGACGCCGCCGAGGAGGCGGGGATCTCCCGGGCGGTGCTCGAACTGGTCAACGTGCGGATCTCCCAGCTCAACGGGTGCGCCTACTGCCTGGACCTGCACGTCCGCTACGCCGTGAAGGCCGGGGTGAGCTCCCAGCAGCTCGCCGTGCTGACCGCCTGGCGGGAGGCCGAGGCCCTGTACTCGGACCTCGAGCGCGCGGCGCTGGCCGTCGGGGAGGCGGCCACGGTCCTGCCCGAGGAGTCGGAGCGCACCGCGGAGCTCGCCGCGGCCCGGGAGGCGCTCACCGACGAGCAGTTCTCGGCGCTGCAGTGGGCGGCGGTGACGATGAACGCGTTCAACCGGATCTCGATCCTCTCCCGCCACCCTGTCCGGTCGAGGGGCGCCGCCAAGGCGGCCGCGGGAACGGCCCCGGCACCGGCCACCCCTGCCCCGGCGCGCGTGCCCGGGGGCGGGGCATGACCAACCTGGACGCGCACCCCGAGGAGGTCGTCTGCGCCGAGGGCGGGGGCGGCCCGCAGCTGCTCCCGCCGCGCGACGTGCCACTGGGCGGGCCCCGGGCGATGACCGTGCGCCGGACCCTGCCCCAGCGCCGGCGCAGCCTGATCGGCTCCTGGTGCTTCCTGGACCACTACGGCCCGGACCCGGTCTCCGCGTCCGGGGGGATGCGGGTGGCCCGGCACCCGCACACCGGCCTGGCCACGGTGAGCCTGCTGTTCACCGGGGCGATCGCCCACCAGGACTCCGCCGGGTACCGCGCGATCGTGCGCCCCGGCGAGGTCAACCTCATGGTCGCCGGGCGCGGGATCTCCCACCAGGAGTTCTCGACCCCGGACACCGGCCTCCTGCACGGGGTGCAGCTGTGGTACGCGCTGCCGGACCGGACCCGGCACACGGCCCCGACCTTCGAGCACTACGCACCGGAGCCCGTGCCGGGGCCGGGCAGCCTGCTGCGGGTGTACCTGGGCTCCCTGGCCGGGTCCGTCTCCCCGGTGCGCACCCACACCCCGCCCCTGCTGGCCGCCGAGCTCGCCCTGGACGCCGGCGCCCGGCTGGAGCTGGAGGTGGACCCGGGCTTCGAGCACGGGGTGCTGCTCGACGCCGGGGACCTCGCCGTCGGCGGAGACCCGGTGCCGGCGGACCACCTGGCCTATCTGCCCCCGGGCCGGGCGCGCCTGGTCCTGGAGGCGGGGCCGCGCCCGGTGCGGGCGCTGCTGATCGGCGGGGAGCCCCTGGGCGAGCAGATCGTGATGTGGTGGAACTTCGTGGGCCGCAGCCACGAGGAGGTCGCCGCCCACCGGGCGGCCTGGCAGGCCGAGATCGGGGCCGAACCGCCCCCGGGCGGGAAGGTCGACCCGCGCTTCGGCCCCTATCCGGAGGGACAGCCCGCTCCGCTGCCGGCCCCCGCCCTGCCCACCGTCCCGCTCCGCCCGCGCGGCTGAGCCCCGGACCGGGGCGCCGGAGGCCGCCGCGCGGCGACTCGCCGGGTGCTGTGCAGCCGCGAACGATCCGGCGGGCGGGATCAGCGGATAGGTTCGGGGTGAGCCCCGACGGGGCCCCGTCCCGCCGTGAGGAGCCGACCGCCATGACCCACTACCCGTACGGCCCGCCCAGCGGTCCCGGTGGCCCGTGGGCGGCCCGGCCCGTCCCGCCGAGGACCCCGGACCTCCGGCTGCTGCTGCAGCTCACGGTCGCGTCCTTCGCGATCGGCCTGCTGGGCAGCGTCATCGGCTACCTGACGTCCTCGGAGCAGGTGGCGGCCGCCTCGGGGGGCATGTTCCTGGGCACGGGCTTCGTGCTCGCGAGCGCCGTGGTGGGCGTCGCCGTCAACGCGGGCCTGTACGCCCTGGTCTACTTCCCGCTGCGCGAGCAGCGGCAGTGGGGGTGGATCCTCGGCATCGTCTTCGCGTCCATGGCCGTGCTCGGCACCGTGACCAGCGTCGTGCTGTCCTTCGCCGTGCCCGGCGTGCCGTCCGGGGCGCAGCCGCTGCAGCTGCTGCCCGCCGCCCTCAAGCTCGCGGTGGACGTGGCCTGGCTCGTCGTGGCCGTGCGTCCCGGGGTGCGTGCCGCCCTGCGCTAGCCCCCGCCGGATCCGGGGGCCCTACGCTGGGGGAATGCCCCTCCCCCGCTTCCGTCCCACCGGCCACGGCTCCCCGGAGCCCGCCGCCGTCGTCGCCGGCGCGCAGTACCGCATCACCGTGCTGACCGACGGGCTGCTCCGCCTGGAGTACAGCCCCGGAGGCCGGTTCGAGGACCGGCCCTCGGCCTTCGCGGTGCACCGCCGGTTCCCGGTGCCCCCGTTCCGCGTCCGGCGCTCGGAGGCCGGCCTCGAGCTGTTCACCGACCGGATCCACCTGAGCTACGACGAGCGGGAGTTCAGCCCCTCCGGCCTGTCCGTGCAGGTGCGCGGCGGGGTGACCAACTACCACAGCGTGTGGCGCTACGGCACGCCGGTGCCCACGCTCGGCGGGACCGCCCGCACCCTCGACGAGGCCGACGGCCCCATCCCGCTCGAGCCGGGCATCAACTCGCGGGAGGGCTTCGGGGTGGTCGACGACTCGGCCTCGGTGCTGCTCACGGAGGACGGCTGGTACGCCCCGCGCCCCCGCGAGGAGGGCGCGGTGGACCTCTACTTCTTCGGCTACGGCCACGACCACCAGGAGGCCCTGCGCGCCTTCTACGCCCTGTCGGGGCCGCAGCCGGTGCTGCCCCGCTACGCCCTGGGCAACTGGTGGAGCCGCTACCACGCCTACGACGAGACCGAGTACCGGCAGCTGGTCCAGGACTTCGCGGACCGCCGCCTGCCCTTCTCCGTGCTCGTGGTGGACATGGACTGGCACCTCACCGACGAGCACGTGGAACGCCACCACGGCTCCGGCTGGACCGGCTACACCTGGAACCGGGAGCTCTTCCCGGACCCGCGGCGCTTCCTGGGCTGGGCGCACGAGCACGGATACCGGGTCACCCTGAACCTGCACCCGGCCGACGGCGTGCGCTCCTTCGAGGAGCCGTATCCCGCGATGCTGGAGGCCCTGGGCCGGGACCCGGGGACGGAGGAGCCGGTGGCCTTCGACGTCACCGACCGGGAGTTCGTCTCCGCCTACTTCGAGGTCCTGCACCGGGGCCTGGAGGCGGACGGCGTGGACTTCTGGTGGATCGACTGGCAGTCCGGGGAGCACTCCCGCCTGCCGGGGGTCGACCCGCTGTGGGTGCTCAACCACTACCACTTCCTGGACTCCGCCTCGGCCGGCGGGCGGCCGCTGATCCTCTCCCGGTACGCGGGCCCCGGCAGCCACCGCTACCCCGTGGGGTTCTCCGGCGACACCGTCATCTCCTGGGCCTCGCTGGCCTTCCAGCCGCGGTTCACCGCGACGGCGGCGAACATCGGCTTCGGCTGGTGGAGCCACGACATCGGCGGGCACGTCTTCGGCTCCCGCGACGACGAGCTGGCCACGCGCTGGCTGCAGTTCGGGGTGTTCTCCCCGGTGCTGCGCCTGCACTCGGGCAACAACGACTTCATCGCCAAGGAGCCGTGGCGCTACCGCTCCCCCTACGCCGAGATCATGGAGCGCGGCCTGCGCCTGCGGCACCGCCTGATCCCGTACCTGCACACCGCCAACCGCGCCGCGGCCGTCGAGGGCGTGCCGCTGGTGCGGCCCCTGTACTTCGAGCACCCGGAGGCGGAGCAGGCCTACCGCTACGACCACCAGTACCTGTTCGGCCCCGAGCTGGTGGTCGCCCCCGTGACGGCCCCCGTGGACCCCGTGCTCACCCGCGCCGCGGTGCCCGTGTGGCTGCCGGAGGGGTCCTGGACGGACCTGTTCACCGGCACCGTCTACGACGGCGGGCGCGAGCTCGTGCTGCACCGCGGCCTCGGCGAGCTGCCCGTCCTGGCGCGCGCCGGGGCCATCGTCCCGCTCGCCGGCGCGGACCGCGACGCCGCGCCGGGCCCGGGGAACCCCGCCGAGCTCGAGGTGCTGGTGGTGGCCGGCGCCTCCCACGGCGCCGTCCTGGACGAGGACGACGACGCCGGCGACGGCCGGGACCCGGCCCGCTGGGCCCGCACCGAGCTGGCCCTGGACGTCACGGCCGGGGAGTTCGTGCTCGGTCCCGCGCGGGGCCACCTCGGCTGCCTGCCACCGAT
Source organism: Kocuria sediminis (assembly GCF_009735315.1). Classification (NCBI taxonomy): domain Bacteria; kingdom Bacillati; phylum Actinomycetota; class Actinomycetes; order Micrococcales; family Micrococcaceae; genus Kocuria; species Kocuria sediminis. Next base: position 134,036 of record NZ_WOGU01000006.1, on the reverse strand, counting down.
CCGGACCTGGACCCTCACCGTCCTCGGTGCCGCGGAGCTGACCGGCCTCGCCGTCACCGTGGACGGGGAGGACGTCCCCGTGTCCGTCGCCCGGCGGGACCGGCGCACCTCCGTCACCGTCCCGGACGTCCCGGCCGGGGCGCGGGTCGTGCTCCGCTCCCCGGGCCTGCGCGGGGTGGCGGTCCCGGATCCGGTGCCCGGGGTCTTCCACCTGCTCAACGACGCCCAGATCGGCTACGACGTCAAGCAGCGCCTCTACACGGCCGTCCGGCAGGACCCCGTGGCGGCGCTCGGCCAGGCCCCGGCCCTGGGCGCCGAGGGGCCGCTGGTCAGCGCGCTCGCCGAGCTGGTCCTGGCCGTCCGGCACGGCGCCTGACCCCGGTGCCCGGCGGCCGCCCGGGAGCACCGGTCCGGAGGCACGTCCGCACAGCGCAACCGAGGTGCGCTCGTCCGTTGCGGGGGCCTACTCTGCACGGGACGGCGCGGGCGGACGGCACGCAGCAGCTCGTCCGGGGCCGTGGTGCCGGTCCCCGAGGTGTCCGACCGCGGGGAGCACGAGCAGGATCGAGGACGGTGGGGCCCATGGACGACGACGAGGGGATCGGCCACGAGCAGGCCCGCCGGCTGCGGGCCACGATGGTGGCCGCGGGGATCGACCGCGGGCGGCTGTGGCTGTCCTACTTCAGCATCGGCGGGGAGGCCAGTGAGCTGGAGGTCGACGCCTATCTGCACCACTCCCTGAGCCTGACCCCGCTGCAGCGGGACCTGCTCGCCCAGGCCGCCAACGAGCTCGTGGCCGCCCAGGCCCCGCCGCCGGCCCCCTACGTCGACGACCTGCTGGGCGAGCGGCGTGCGCCCCGCGGGGACTCCACCCGGACGGACCGCCAGGTCCCGGTGCAGGACGGCGACGTGCTGGACCGCGACGACCCCACGGACCCCGAGGACCGGTAGCCGCCGGCGAGGGAGCGCGGCCGGACCCGGCGTGACCCGGTCAGCCCTCCGCGCGGCGCCGTCTCGGGGCGAAGGTCGCCGGCTTGTCGGTGGCGTGGAAGTCGGTGACCAACCGCGCGCACAGCCCCGGCTTCTCCACCAGCACCCCGTGGGAGGCGTGCGGGACCACGGCCAGCTCGGCCTGCGGCAGGGCGCGGTACATGGCCACGGCGTGCTCGAGCCGGACCTCGTCGTCGTCGCCGAGGAGCACCAGCACGGGAACGTCGAGACCCGCCAGGTCCGCGTCCGTGAAGGCCGGTTCCGCCGCGTGCATCCTCCGCAGCTTCTCCACCACCTGCCCGTAGTGCGCGCGCCCGTCGGGCGAGACCTCGGCGTAGGCGTCCACCATGAACTCCGGCACCTGCGCCTGGTCCTCGAGGACTCCCGGCGCCCACCCGCTGTGGTGGTGGACCCCGGCGGCGACGACCAGGTCGCGGACCAGGTCGGGACGCCGCAGCGCCACGGCCAGGGCCACGACGGCCCCGTCGCTGTAGCCCAGCAGGTGCGCCGGAGCCGCCACCTCCCGCTCCAGGAAGGCGATCGTGTCCCCGGCCATCGTGGCGTAGGACAGCGGACCGCCCGGGTCAGGGGTGTGGCCGTGGGCGCGCTGCTCCGGGGTGAGCACCCGGTAGCTGCCGGCCAGCTCCGCGGCCAGCGGCTCCAGGGCGCGGGAGTCCGTGCCGCCGGGATGCAGCAGGACGAACGGCGGCCCGTCCCCACGGGCGCCGAACCACAGCTGCACGGGCCGGTCGGTCTCCTCCGCGTCCATGGGCCCCAGTATCGCCGTCCCCGGGGGCCCCGCACCAGCACCGCGGGGCGACGGACCGGGCCGCCGCTCCCGGGCCCCAGCAGATCCCCACCGGGTGCGGTTACACTTTGGTCCTTCCGTGCAGGGCAGCCCTGCACAGCAACGCCTTTCCCAGGAGGACGCACCACATCATGGCCACCGACTACGACGCTCCGCGCACTCGCCCCGAGGACGAGCCGGCCAACGAGTCCCTGGAAGCGATCCAGGTCCAGCGCAGCGCCGCCACCCAGACCGCGGTCATCGACGCCGAGGACTTCGACACCGCCGAGGGCATCGACCTGCCCGGGGCGGACCTCTCGCACGAAGAACTCACCGTGGCCGTCATCCCCGAGCAGAGCGACGAGTTCACCTGCGGGGCCTGCTTCCTGGTCCGCCACCGCTCCCAGCTCGCCCGCACGAGCGCAGGCACCAGCTACTGCAGCGACTGCGAGGGCTGACCTCCGCACCCGCCGCCGGACGATGGCCCGGGCCGCGGCGCACCACGCGCCGGGACCCGGGCCGTCGGTCGTCCGTCCCGTGGACCGGGCACCGGCGGCCTGGTGCCCTCCCCGCGCGGGACTCCTCGACGGCGGCTACAGCGCCGGGTCGATCATGGTGATGCCGGCGGGCGCCGCCCGGTCGAACACGGGCAGCAGCGCCGCGGCGGCGTCGAGCCCGATGGTGCGCTCGATGAGCCTCTGGGGCTGCAGGGCGCCCTGCTCGATCAGCGACATCATGGCCGGGTAGTCGGCCGCCGCCATCCCGTGGCTGCCGAGCAGGTCGAGCTCCCAGCCGATGACCCGCGCCATCGGGACCCGCGGGTGGCCCTCGACCGGCGGCAGCAGGCCGATCTGGACGTGCCGTCCCCGCCGGCGCAGGCTCAGGACGGCGTCGGCGCAGGTCTGCTCGCTGCCCACGGCGTCGACCGCCACGTGGCTGCCGCCGCCCGTGAGGTCGGCGACGGCCTCCGGGACGTCCGTCCCGTCCGCGCGCAGCACGTGCTCCGCACCGAGCTCGCGGGCACGGGCGAGCGCCTTGGGGTTGCGGTCGACCGCGATCACCCGGCCGCCCAGCGCGCGGGCGATCATCACCGCGCTGAGCCCCACGCCGCCGGCGCCGAGCACGGTCACCCACTCCCCCTCGGCCACGCGCGCCCGCGCGGCCAGGGCCCGGTACGCCGTGGCGAACCGGCACCCCAGCCCGGCCGCGGTGGCGAAGTCGACGTGCTCGGGAACGGCCACGAGATTCGTGTCGGCGGCGTGCAGGGCGACGTACTCGGCGAAGGACCCCCAGTGGGTGAACCCCGGCTGCTCCTGCGCGGGGCAGACCTGCGCGTCACCGGCCCGGCACCAGTCGCAGCGACCGCAGCCGCAGACGAACGGGACGGTCACCCGGTCCCCGGTCCTCCACCGGCGCACGCCCTCACCCACCGCGGCGACCACCCCGGCCAGCTCGTGCCCGGGCACGTGGGGCCACGCGATCTCGTCGTGCCCGGCCCACGCGTGCCAGTCGCTGCGGCACAGGCCCGTGGCCCGCACCCGGACGACCACCCCCTGCGGCGGGGCCGAGGGCTCGGCGACGTCACGGACCTCGGGCCGGGCCCGGACGGCATCGATCACCACTGCGCGCATGCCCCCCACTCTCCCACGGTCGTCCGGCTCCCCGTGCGGGGCGGCACCCCTCCGCGCCACGGGGCTGCGGGACCCGTGGCCTACGAGGCCAGTCGGTCGCGGGCGCCGGGGCCCGACCCCACGGGGCCGGCCCCGGCGCGGGGCCTGTTGATCTCGGCCCACACCTGGTCGAGGGACAGGCCGAGCACGTCGGCGATCGCCGCGATGGTCGGAAAGGCGGGAGTGGCGACGCGACCGGACTCGATCTTGCGCAGGGTCTCCGGTGAGACCCCTGCGTCGAGCGCGGTCTCGAGCATGGAGCGCTCTCCTCTGCCCCGGCGCAGCAGGGCACCGAGTCGCTGCCCGCGTTCGACCTCGGCGGGAGTGAGCGGCAGTCTGACCATGCCGCCGATCCTAGTACCGGGACAACAAGACCGGGATACCATGACCGGGATAGTTATTGGACCACGGAGGAGGACGCCCATGATCGAGATCCTGCAGCCCGCCGAGGTGGCCCGGGCGAAGGACACCGGCGCCCTGGTCGCCGGCATCCTGCAGACCCTCAGGAGCCGCATCACGGTCGGGACGAACCTCCTCGACATCGACCGGTGGGCGCGGACCATGATCCTGGAGGCCGGAGCGCTGTCCTGCTACGTCGACTACGCGCCGTCCTTCGGACGCGGACCGTTCGGCCACTACATCTGCACGGCCGTCAACGACGCCGTGCTCCACGGGCGTCCCCACGACCACGAGCTGGCCGACGGGGACCTGCTGACGCTGGACCTCGCCGTCTCCCGGGGCGGGGTCGCCGCGGACTCGGCCATCAGCTTCCTCGTGGGCGGCGCCCGGCCTCCGGAGAGCGTCGCGCTGATCGACGCGACCGAGCGCGCCCTGTCCGCGGGCATCGCCGCCGCCGTCCCCGGAGCCCGCGTCGGCGACGTCTCCCACGCCATCGGTTCCGTCCTCGGTGCGGCGGGATATCCGGTCAACACCCAGTTCGGGGGCCACGGCATCGGGTCGACGATGCACCAGGACCCGCACGTCCCGAACACCGGACGGCCCGGCCGCGGCTACCGGCTGCGCCCCGGCCTGCTGCTGGCGCTGGAGCCCTGGGCCATGGAGGACACCGCCGAGCTGGTCACGGACGCCGACGGGTGGACCCTGCGCAGCGCGACAGGCTGCCGGGCGGCGCACAGCGAGCACACGATCGCCATCACCGAGGACGGACCCGAGATCCTCACGCCCGCGCCGCACTGAGCCGGAGCCGCGCGGGCCCCTGCACCGGCCCGGGCCGGCGCAGGGGCCCTGAGCGCGACGCCGTCAGCGGGCCACCGCGGCCACGAAGCCCCGGGACCTCTCGCGCAGGCCGGCGATGCGGTCGGCGACGTACGCGTCCATGTCGAAGCCCTTGTACGGGGAGGGCGGGCGCTTGCGGACGTTGGCCGAGCACTGGAAGCCCTCGCAGACCAGGGTGCCCACGGTCGAGCCCTCCCGTCCGGCGGCTCCGGCGCGGCGGGCCACGTACATCACCACGGGGTGGGGCAGGCGCACGTCCTGGCACCAGGCGCACATCGCCTGCCTCCCCGACCCCGCGGTCCCGGACGTCTGCACGACGATGCCCTTCGGGCCCTCCTCGGTGGGGACGACGGCGAATCCCCGGCGCGGGGACTGCGGGTCGCGCCAGCCCAGGTAGTCCAGCCGGTCCCAGTCCAGGGCCCCGAGCTCCGGGGGCACGGGCAGGCGGGCGGCGTCCTTGCGGGAACAGTTGATGAGGCTGGAGCGGATCTCTGCTTCGGTCAGCGGGTGCATGCGGAAGCTCCTTCGGGTGGGGTGGGGTCTCCTGCGCGCCCACGCCAGGGCACCGGCCGGAGCCGGGCACGCCACGAGGGGCACCGGTCCCGGCCGGTCCGTGGGGGCGGCGAGGAAGAGGGTCAGGTGGTCGTCGGCCGCCGGACGCCCGGTGGCCGGCACACGCCGGGGACCGGGCCCGAGCGCGGAGGGGCCGCCCCGGTCACCGCACCGAGCGGTGGAGGCGGCGCCGGCCCGGGGTCCGACGGGGCGGCACTATCTCTGACCGGCGGAGCAGCCGCCGGAACCTCCTGGGAGCGTCGCAGGGCCGGCCGAGGAGGGACGGGCAGGGGGCACCAGCAGATCTGCCGTGCCGCTCCGATCGCCCATGCCCTCACTCTAGGCCGACCGGCCCGCCGCTGCCACGCCGCCGACACGATGCCGGCGCCCCGGGGTCCTCCCCGCGCCGAAGCGCCGGCCCGCACGGTGACCGGGGGCGGCCACCGTGCGGGCGCACCGGCTCAGCCGGTGTTGCGCAGTCCGGCGGCCACTCCGTTGATGGTGATGAGCAGGGCCCGCTGCAGGCCCTCGTCGACCTCCTGGCCCGCGGCGGCCTGCTCCCGGATCCGGCCCAGCAGCTCCACCTGCAGGTAGGAGATGGGGTCGAGGTACTGGTCCCGGACCTGCAGCGTCTGCTTCAGGGTGGGGTTGCCGTCCAGCAGCTCCTCCTGCCCGGTGAGCCGGGAGAGCTCGTCGAGGGTGAGCTCGTACTCACGGCGGATCACCTCGAACAGGTGCTGGAGCCGTGCGGGCACCAGCGCCCGGACGTAGTGGGCCGCGATCTCCAGGTCGGTCTTCGCCACGGTCATCTCCACGTTGGAGACCACGGAGCGGAAGAAGTGCCAGCGCTCGAGCATGGCGCGCAGGTCGGTCTCCATCCCCGCCTCGCGGGCAGCGCGCAGGCCCGAGCCCACGCCGAACCAGCCGGGGACGATCTGGCGGGACTGCGTCCAGCCGAACACCCAGGGGATGGCCCGCAGCCCGGACAGGCCCGTGTCCGACGACGGGCGCTTGGCCGGGCGGGAGCCGATGTTCAGGGCGCCGAGCTGCTCCACCGGGGTGGCGGTCAGGAAGTACTCCGGCAGGTCGGGGTCCTCGACCAGGCCCTGGTACGCGGCGAAGGCGGCGTCGCTGACGACGTCCATGACCTCGCCCCAGCGCTCCAGCTCCTCCTCCGTGGAGCGCGGGTCCTGGTGCAGGGCGGTGGCGCGCAGCACGGCGGCCAGGGACAGCTCCAGGTTCTCCCGGGCGAGGGTGGGCAGGGAGAACTTGTCGCTGATCACCTCGCCCTGCTCGGTGAACTTGATCTCCCCGGCCAGGACGCCGCTGGGCTGGGCCAGGATGGCGTCGTGGGTGGGGCCGCCGCCGCGGCCCACGGAGCCGCCGCGGCCGTGGAAGAGCCGCAGCCGGACCCCGTGCCGGGCGGCGACGTCGCGCAGCCGGCGCTCGGTCCGGTGGATCTCCCAGCGGCTGGTCATCACCCCGGACTCCTTGTTGGAGTCGGAGTAGCCGAGCATGACCTCCTGGACGTTCCCGCGCGCCGCGACCACGCGCCGGTAGGCGGGGTCGGAGAGCAGCTCGTCGATGACCTCCGCCGAGCGGCGCAGCTCCTGGACGGTCTCCAGCAGGGGCGCGAAGCCGATGCCGGCGCGGTCCTGCTCGCCCGTGAGGTCCACCAGCCCGGCCTCGCGGGCCAGGATGACGGGGGCCAGGATGTCGTCGGCCGCGCGGGTCATGGACACGATGTAGGTCTCGACGACCTCCTCGCCGTAGGTCTCCTGCGCCCGGACGATCTCCCGGAACACCGCGAAGGTGCGGTCCGCGTCCCCGTCCAGGTGCACGGCCCCGGTGGACAGCCCCGGAGGGGCGAGGGGGCGGCGGCCGGCGAGCTCGCCGGCCAGCACCTGCGCGCGCTCGGCCCGGGACATCTCCGCGTACGGCCGGTCGAGCTCCCCGAGCCTGTCGAGCAGCTGCCCCACGGCCTCGTGGTGGGCGTCGGCGTGCTCGCGCACGTCGAGGGTGGCCAGGCCCAGCCCGAACCCGGCGATCGTGCGGGTGGCGGCCGCGAGGGTGCCGTCGGCGGCGAGCGCCCCCGCGTGGTGGCGCAGGGACCGGGCCACCACGTCGAGGTCGGCCACCAGCTCGGCGGTGGTCCGGTAGTCCCGGCCCGGCTCGTGGGCGCTCTCCTCGGCGAAGCGGCGGCGGGTGTTGATCAGCTTGGCCTTGATGCAGGTGAGCTTGAGCCGGTAGGGCTCCTGCGCGTTGAGCTCCAGCACCCGCGGGTCCAGCCCGGGCAGGTGCGCCACGTCCCGCTGCACGGACGCCAGCAGCTCGGGGTCGACCTCGACGATGGCGGTCGAGGAGGAGATCCGGGAGATCAGGACGTCCAGGAAGCTCAGGGCGATGTCGACGGCGGCCTGTCCCTGCAGCTGCAGGACCTTCCGGGTCATCTCGGGGGTGACGTTGGGGTTGCCGTCCCGGTCCCCGCCGATCCAGGAGCCGAAGCGCAGCGGCGGGGCGCCCGCCGGGAGGTGCACGCCGTGCTCCGCGAGCTGCTCCTCGAGGTCCGCGAGCAGCACGGGCATGGTCTCGGTGAGGACCTCGCGCAGGTAGTAGAGGGCGTTGCGGGCCTCGTCCAGCGGGGTGGGCCGGTTCTGGCGCAGCTCGTCGGTCTGCCAGAGCAGCTCGATCAGCTCCGCGAGCCGCCGGTCCTGGCTCCGGCGGGCGGCGGAGCCCTCCGGGGTCTCGTGGGCCAGGATGTCGGAGAGGTGCCGGATCTTCGTCAGCACGGAGCGGCGGGAGGCCTCGGTGGGGTGGGCCGTGAACACCGGGCGGACGTCGAGGGAGTCGACCGCCCGGCGCAGGGCCTCCGGGCCGGCCTCCGCGGCGACGTCGCCGACGGCCGCGGCGAGCCACCCCTCCTCCTCGGGCCGTCCGCCGAGCACGCGCACCCGGTGCACCTGCTCGGCCGCGTTGGCCAGGTGGAAGTACTGGGCGAAGGCCCGCACCAGGTCGGTCGCCCGGTCCAGGGGCAGGGAGCCGAGGAGCTCGCGGACCTGGGCCGCGGCGCCGTCGTCCCCGGAGGCCTTGGCGTCCTTGGTGAGCCGGCGGACCTGCTCGACGAGGTCCAGCAGCTCCTCGCCGCGCTGGCGGGTCAGGGTCTCTCCCAGCAGGGTGGTGATGCGCCGGACGTCGGCCCGCAGCGGCGCGTCGATCACCCCGGCGGGGCTGGGGGCGGTGTGCGGGGGCCGGTCGTGCTGCGTCGTCATGTCTCGGCTGCTCCTGGCTCGTCGGTCGGGGCGGAATCGCGCACGACCGACGACCGGTCGCGCCGTCGGTGCCTACGCGTCCACCCTACCCCGGGGGCCCCGGCGGGTGTATCCGGCGTCACGGCCCGGCCGCTCCCGTGCCGGCCCGGCCCGGGGGCGGTAGGTTCGGCGGTGAGCACCTCGCGCGCCAGGAGGCACCGCCATGACCCGAGACCCGTACGGCTCCCCCGGCCCCGTGCCGGGGTCGGCCCGGCCGCCCCGGACGGCCGAGCTGCACCTGCTGCTGCGGCTCACCCTGCTCTCGTTCGCGGTCAACGTGGCGGACTCCGCCGTCCAGGCGATGGTGGGGCTCAGCACCCTGCTGCCGGGCCTGGAGGACGCCATCAGCGTCCCCGGGCTGCCCGGGGGCGGGCCGGCGGCCGCGCTGGCGCTCTTCGGCGTGGTGCTGACGACGGTGCTCTACGCGCTGGTCTGGTTCCCGCTGCGGGAGCAGCAGCAGTGGGGGTGGGTCCTCGGCCTGGTCTTCTGCTCCCTGGCCGTGCTCGGCGACGTCTTCGACCTGGCGGTGTTCCTGCTGGGCGGTCACGTGCTGCCGGCGCTGAGCACCGTGGCCCTCGTGGCCGTCAACGTGCTCTGGCTGGTCGTGGCCGGCCGGCCCGGGGTGCGGGCGGCGCTGCGCTGAGCGGCGCGGGCCCCGCGTGCCGCCGGGACGAGCCGACGGGACGCGCCGCCGGAGCCGGCCGGCGGGCACGTCACCCGTGCGCGTGCGTGCGCCGGTACTGCGCGGCGAGGCGGACCGGGGCGTTGGGCGCCCCGAACCCGGCGTAGCCGCCGCGGCGCTCGACGACCTCGAAGAACACCGTGCCCAGGGTGCCCGTGTAGAAGTGCAGGAACTCGCCGTCGGCGTCCCGGTCGTAGAGCAGGTCCAGCTCCTGCAGGGACGCCACGAACGCCTCGTCCAGGTCGAACCGGGCGATGAGGTCCTCGTAGTAGTTCTGCGGGACCGGCAGCAGCTCCAGTCCCCGCCGGCGGGCCCGGCGGGCGGCCGCGACCACGTCCGTGCAGGCCAGCGCCACGTGCTCGGGATAGGCCGCGCCCACGAAGGAGCCCTGCTCGGCGGCGGCCGGGGCCACGTTCAGGGGCAGCCGCACCGCGGCGTCGGAGGAGCGCATCACCTGGCTGCGCACCAGCCCCGACGGGCCCGGGACGTCCTGGGCGGGCTGGGCGGCGAGGGCGAGCACCGAGGTGTAGAAGAGCACGGCCTCGTCGTAGTGCTGCCACGGCTGGGCCATGTTGATGTGGTCCACGCCGGTGACGAGGGAGGCGGGGTCGAGCTCCTCGTCCGCGCCGAACTCGCCGAGCCACGCCGGGACGCCGTGGCCGGGACGCCGGCAGAAGAAGATCTCCGTGCCGTCCGGGGCGAAGACCCCGCGCAGCACCTGCTCGCCCGGCTCCTGGGTGCGGGGCACCGGCCGGGCCGCGAGCCGGGTGGCGCGCTCGAGCGCGGTGTCGGGGTCGGCGACCTCGAACCCGAGGGCGGCGACCTCGGTGGGGGCGTCGTGGGCGACGTCGTTGTTCACGACGATCCGCACGGGTCCCTGGACCCACACCTGCACGTGCTCCTTGGACTGGTGGTGCCCGCCGAGGGCGAAGCCCAGCTGGTGCAGCAGCCGGGTGGTCTCCCCGAGGCGGCCGGTGCGGATCTCCACGAAGTCGTAGCCCCCCGGCTCGTCCACCGGCGGCAGCGCCTGCAGCTGCAGCCGGTCCCGCGCCGGCTCGCCGGCCAGGGCCCGCCGGGTCCGGTCCTCGAGCCAGCGCAGGGAGCGCAGCCCGTCCACGGCCGTGCGGTGCACGTCGGCCTGGCGGAAGGCGTCGTTGAAGATCTCCAGGGAGACCGGCCCGTCGTAGCCGGCGCGGACCAGGTGGGACAGGAACCCGACCATGTCGAAGTCCCCCTCGCCGGGGAACACCCGGTGGTGGCGGGACCAGGAGAGGACGTCCATGTGCAGCAGCGGGGCGTCGGCCAGCTGCACGAAGAAGATTTTCTCGGCCGCGACGGCCTCGATGGGCGCCGGGTCCCAGCCGCGGGAGAGGATGTGGAAGCTGTCCAGGCACGTGCCCACGTGCTGGTGGTCGGCGAGGTCCACGATCCGCTGGGCGTGCTCGAAGTCGTCGACGAACGTCCCCCACGCCAGGGCCTCGTAGGCGAGCCGGACCCCGTGGTCCGCGGCGAGGTCCCCGAGCCGGTGCAGCTGCTCGGCCATGACCTCGTCGTCGTCGATCTCGGCGGTCGCGACGTTGGAGCACACGAGCATGGTCGTGGTGCCCAGCCGGTTCATCAGCCGGAACTTCGCCTCGGCGCGCTTCAGGTTGGCGGCGAAGCGCTCGGGGCGCACGGCCTCGGCGTCGCGGAAGGGCTGGTAGAGGTCCAGGCCCAGGCCCAGGTCCGCGGCGAGGTCCCGGATCTGCTCGGGCGCCGACGGCGAGACCACGAGGTCCTGCTCGAAGACCTCGATCCCGTCGAAGCCGGCGGCCGCGGCGGCGTGCATCTTCTCCTCGAGCGTGCCCGAGAGGCAGACCGTGGCGATGGAGGTTCTCATGGTCGAGGTCCCTTGGGGTCGGTGGGCGGATGCTGGACGGATCGGGGTCGGTTCAGCGGCCCAGCGGGGCCGGCGTCGGGGTCGCCTGCCGGGCCGCGAGCAGCTGCAGGAAGTGCTCGCGCATCCGGGCGCGGTCGGGCGCCACGCCGGTGATCAGCCGGAAGGCGTCCACGGCCTGCCCCACGGCCATGTGCCCGCCGTCGAGCACCCGGCAGCCCTTGGCCCGGGCCGCGACGACGAGCTCGGTGTCCACCGGGAGGTAGACCACGTCCGCCACCCACTGGTGCCCGTCCAGCAGCGCGGGATCGACGGGGGTGCCGGGGTGGTGGTGCATGCCCACCGGGGTGGCGTTGACGACCCCGTCGGCGGCCGGGACCAGCTCGGGCAGGGCCCCGGCCAGGGCGGCCACCACCTCGCTGCCGGGGAAGAGCGCCCCGAGCGCCGCGGCGCGTTCGGCGGCCCGGGCCCCGTCCACGTCGAACAGGTGCAGCGTCCGCACCCCCGCGGACAGCAGCGCTGCGGCCACCGCCGAGCCGGCCCCGCCGGTGCCGATCTGCACCACCGTGTCCCGCGCCGCGCCGGGCAGCTCGGTGGCCAGCCCGGCGGCGAAGCCGGACTGGTCGGTGTTGTGGCCGATGAACCGCCCGTCCCGCACGAGCACGGTGTTGACCGCCTGCAGCGCGGCCGCCGCGGGGGTCACCTCGTCCAGGTGGGAGAGCACCAGCTGCTTGCAGGGGTGGGTGATGTTGAAGGCGTTGAAGCCGAGGTCCCGCCCGGCCCGCAGCAGCTCGCCGACGTCGGTGCCCGGACGGCCGATGACCTCCAGGTCCACCGGCCGGTAGAGGTAGCGCAGGCCGTGGTGGGCGGCCTCGGCCTCGTGCATCGGCGGGGTGAGGCTGGCGGTGATGCCCGCCCCGATCAGGCCGACCAGGTAGGACTCGGAGACGGTGCTCATGGGGCTCCTTGGGTTGGTGGACAGGACGTGGCCCGCGGGAGGCGGACGGGGACGGAGAGGCCGTGGCGGGCTCACGCCCGCAGCGGCAGCTCCAGCGCGAGGGTGGCGGCGGCCCGGCGCAGGTCGGGCAGGTGGGCCTGCAGGGCCTCCTGGTCCGCCCGGAAGACCGGGGCGGCCAGGGCCACGGCGGCGACCAGCCGGTCCGTGGCCGAGAGGACCGGGACGGCGACGGCCGCCATGCCGATGTCGTTCTCCTCCTGCTGCCCGGCCCAGCCCTGGCGGCGGACCTGCTCGATCTGCCGGCGCAGTGCCGCGCGGTCGGTGATCGAGTGCTCGGTGCGCGGGGTCAGCTCGATGGTCTCGAGCAGGCGCTCGCGCGTGGCCGGGTCGGTGCAGGCGAGCAGGACCTTGCCCAGTGCGGAGGTGTGCAGGGGCCCGCGGTCGCCGGGGTCGGTGGTGGTGCGGAACTGGGGTCCGTCCACCTTGTGCACCGTCAGGAACCGGTCGTCGTCGAGCACGGCCAGGATCGAGCTCTCGCCGGTGAGGTCGGTCAGGTGCTGGAGCACCGGCACCGCCGCCCCCTCGAAGCCGCGGTGGTGGGCGACCTTCTGGCCCAGCTGGTAGATCCGCAGGCCGAGCCGGTACCGCTTCTCCCGCCGGTCGTAGCTGGCGAACCCCGTCTCGACCAGAGTGTTGAGCAGGCGGTAGGCCGTGCTGAACGGGTACCCCACGGCGTCGGCGATCTCACCGGCGGTCGCACCCTCGGGGTAGTCCCCGAGCAGCGTGAGCAGCCCCAGTGCTTTGCCGACCGTGCCGGACTTCTCGGTTGCCATAGCCACCTCCCTTGACGCCCAGTGTGATCTGGAACATGCTGTAAGTCCAGCATACAGAAACTATTGCCGATATGTGGCAATTGACGAGATGTCGACCCGGCGGTCTCCTGCGGGGGACCCCGGGGGCCGGCACCCCGGTCCGGCGGCCGGTCGCCGACGGACCACCGACCGCACCCGGCCCCTCCCGTCCGTCCCTCGAGCGAAAGATCCTGACCATGACCCACGCCTCGCCCCCGGCCGCCCACGTCAAGACGCCGAAGAAGGCAGCGCTTGCCAGCTGGATCGGCTCGGCCCTGGAGTACTACGACTTCGCCGTCTACGGCACGGCCGCCGCCCTGGTGCTCAACCACCTGTTCTTCCCCCAGGACGCCTCCCCCGGGGTGGCGATCCTGCTCTCCATGGGCACCGTGGGCGTGGCCTACGTCGTGCGCCCGCTGGGGGCCCTGGTCATGGGTCCGCTCGGGGACCGCCTGGGCCGGAAGTTCGTCCTCATGCTGACGCTGTTCATGATGGGCGGGGCGACCTTCGCCGTCGGGTGCCTGCCCACCTACGACCAGGCGGGGCTGCTCGCCCCGGCGCTGCTCGTGCTGTGCCGGGTGATCCAGGGCCTGTCGGCCTCCGGCGAGCAGGCCAGCGCGATCTCGGTCTCCCTGGAGCACTCCGAGGAGCACCGCCGGGCCTTCACCACGTCGTGGACCCTGCAGGGCACCCAGTTCGGCACCCTGCTGGCCACCGCGGTGTTCATCCCCTTCACCCTGCTCCTCACGGAGGAGCAGCTGTTCAGCTGGGGCTGGCGCGTGCCCTTCTGGCTCTCCGCCGTGGTGGTGGTCGTCGCCTGGGTGATCCGCCGCCGGCTGGAGGAGCCTCCGGCGTTCGAGCAGGCCAAGGCCGCGCTGCCCGGGGAGAAGCCCGCCACCCCGCTGTCCCTGATGCTCAGGTACCACAAGGCCGCGGTCCTGCGGATCGCCGCCGCGGCGATGATCAACACCGTCAACGTCGTGTTCCTGGTCTGGTCCCTGTCCTTCGCCACCTCGGTGGTGGGCCTGGAGCGCTCGACCATGCTGTGGGTGTCCGTCGCCGCCAACGCCCTGGCCCTGCTGATGATCCCCGTGGCCGCGACGGTGGCCGACCGGGTGGGGCGCAAGCCGGTCTTCCTCGCCGGCGTAATCGGCCCGGCCGTGATGATGTACCCCTACCTGGCCGCGGTCTCGGCCGGCAACTGGGTGCTGATCTTCGCCCTCGGCGCGATCCTGTCCGGGTTCTTCTACTCGATGGCCAACGGCATCTGGCCGTCCTTCTACGCCGAGATGTTCCCCACCCGGGTACGCGTCACCGGCCTGGCCATGGGCACCCAGATCGGCTTCGCCGTCTCCGGCGGCCTCACCCCGGTCATCGCCAGCTCCCTGGCCGGGGCCGAGGGCACCAACTGGCTGGGCGTGGCCCTGTTCGTCAGCCTCGCCTGCGCGGTCTCCGCCGCGGCCGCACTGACGGCCACGGAGACCAAGGACCGCACGCTGGCGCAGATCGACAACCTGCACACCTCCCGGACCGAGGCCCTCGAGCTGGTCGAGATCGACCGGGCCGGCAGGAGCCCTCGCGTTCCCCGCTGAGCCGGCCGGGCCGGACCCCGCCCGGTGCCAGCCGGCGGGCTCCGGCCCCGCCCGGTGTCAGCCGGCGGCCGTGACCGGCGGCGTGGCCGACCAGGGGAAGACGATCCACTCGTCGGTGGCCCGCCACACGAAGTCCGGCTCGACGACCGAGCGGGGCTTCGCGTAGATGACGGCCGAGCGCGCCTCCGCGCCGAAGCCGCGCAGCAGCTCGAGCACCAGGGCGAGAGTGCGCCCGGAGTCGGCCACGTCGTCGACCACGAGCAGCTTGCGCCCCGCGATGGACTCGGTGTCCAGCATGGGGGCGAGCAGGACCGGGTCCGGCAGCGTCTGGTGCACGTCGGTGTAGAACTCCACGTTGATCGCGTCGGAGAGCTTCACCCCCATCGCGTAGGACAGGGCGCCCGCCGGGAGGAGGCCGCCACGGGCCACCGCGATGATGATGTCCGGGAGGAAGCCGCTGTCCACGACGCTCCGGGCGAGTTCCTGGGTCGCCTCGCCGAAGCGCTCCCAGGTCAGGATCTCCTTGCCCTCGAGCTCCAGGGCGTCCGCGTGATAAGCCATGGGCTTCAGGCTACCCGAGCGGGACGGCGGCTGGAGCGTGCGCGGCATTGGTAGTAAGTTCGCTGATCAGATCGTCGCGTGTCGCCGCTCCCCGGCGACGCCCCCACCGGAGAGGACGCCATGACCCCGCAGCGCACGGAGGGCCGCACGGCCCTGCTCGTCATCGACATGCAGAACTCCTACTTCGACTTCCCCGAGCTCGAGGAGCAGCGGGAGTCCGTGACGGCGAAGGTCAACGAGCTGATCGCGGCGGCCCGCGAGGGCGGGTGCCCGATCCTCCTGATCCGCACCCAGCACGAACGGGACCGCTCCACCTGGACCGTCAACATGCACGACGACGGGCAGGGCTTCGCCTACCCCGGCACGGAGCAGTCCCAGTACGTGGCCGGCCTCGACACCGAGGGCGGGGTGGGACTGGTCAAGACCCGGGACAGCGCGTTCTTCGACACGGACCTCGCGGCCCGGCTGCGCAACCTGGACGCGAACCGCCTGGTGCTGTGCGGGATCTCCACGCACAGCTGCGTGGCGCAGACCGCGATCGACGCGTTCGCGCACAACTTCCGGGTCGCCGTGGCCCGGGACGCGGTCGCCTCCGAGAACGCGGACCTGTCCCAGGCGCTCCTGGCCTTCCTGGAGGACGAGATGCGCCAGGACATCCTGCACCAGTCCGACTCGGTGGCCCGGCTGCGCGGCTGAACGTCCGCAGCGCTGCGCGCCGCGCCCCCCGGCGGACTCAGGAGCAGCAGGAGCAGCAGGAGCAGCCGGGGCCGCACTCCTCGGCGCAGTCGTCGGCGTCCGCGCCGACGAGGACGGCCACGGGCGTGCAGCAGGCGTCCCCGCGCCAGGCCTCCAGGCCCTCCCGCACCGCCACGGCCGCGATCACCAGTGCGGCCGCGGGATCGGCCCAGGTCCAGCCCAGGGTGCTGTTGAGGAGCAGGCCCACCAGCAGCACGGCCGAGAGATAGGTGCAGAGCAGGGTCTGCTTGGAGTCGGCCACCGCCGAGGCAGAGCCCAGTTCCCGGCCGGTGCGGCGCTCGAACCAGGACAGTACCGGCATGACCACCAGGCTCACCGCGGCCAGCCCGATCCCGACCGCCGAGTGCTCCGGCTCGGCGGCCCCGAGCAGGGCCCGCAGGGCGTCGACCGTGACGAACGAGGCGAGGCCGAAGAAGGAGAGGGCGATCACCCGCATCGCCGCCCGCTCCCGGCGGTGCGGGTCGGGCGCGGCGAACTGCCAGGCCACGGCGGCCGCGGAGAGGACCTCGACGACGGAGTCCAGACCGAAGCCGATCAGCGCCGAGGAGGAGGCGAGCGCCCCGGCGGTGAGGGCGACGACCGCCTCGACGACGTTGTAGGTGATGGTGCCGGCCACGATCCAGCGCACCCGCCGGTGCAGGACCGACCGGCGGTCGGTGGTCAGAGGTGTGGGCCCCGGGGCACGGGAGCTCATGCGCAGGTGCAGCCTTCCGGGGAGCAGCAGTCGGGGTCCACGGCGACCACGAGGCCCAACAGGTCCCCGAGGGCGCCGCCCAGACGGGGGTCGGCCAGCCGGTACCAGGTGCTGCGTCCCTCACGGGCGGAGGCCACGAGCCCGCAGCCGCGCAGGCAGGCGAGCTGGTTGGAGACGACCTGCTTGGACACGCCCAGGGCGTCGGCGAGGTCGGAGGGACGCGCCGGGGCTTCCCGCAGGCTCAGCAGGATCCGGGTGCGGACGCCCTCCGAGAGGGCGTGGCCGAGCCGGGTCAGGGCGGAGACGTGGGTGCTGGTCACTGTGGTCACCCCCGTACAGTACACGCTTCCATGTACTGTACGGGGGTGACGCCCTCGGGGACCGGCCTGCGACGGGGACCAGCAGGACGGTGCTGATGCCGGCCCGATCGGCCTCCCGCGAGGGTCCCGCGGCGTCCGCGTGTGTCGCATTGCGTCGGGCACCTCGGTGCTGCTGCCCGGGACGCCCCGGGCGTCCGCCTCCCGCTGCTCCCCGGCAGGCTCGGTGTTGCAGCGGCGCGGCGTACCGGGTGAGGACGGCCCTGGCCGAGGGCTCCGCGCCGTCCACCGGGTTGCACCGTCCTCCGCCGACCCCGCACGGGCCGGGCCCGATGCGGATGCCGGTCGCATCTGCAACAGGGTTTTTCCAAGAGCCCGTCCACATATTTGCGATGTCATCACCACCGCTCTGTGAGGAGACATCATGAGCACGTCAACCAGCCCCCAGGAGCTGCTGCGGGACCCGCCGCCAGGACTTCGCTTCCGTCGGGGCCTCGCAGCGTCCCTCGCCCTGGCCCTGGGCGCCACGGGCGTCAGCACCGCCGTCGCCGTCACCAAGGTCACCGAGACGAACAAGCAGCAGCTGACGGCGGTCGGCCCGGTGAGCAGCAAGTACGGGTTCCCGGCCTGGTACGAGGACCGGACCGGAACCCGGCTGGAACTGTGCGACGACGGCACGAACCCGCTGTGCGGCCTGGCCCCGGAGGAAGGCTTCGATCCGGAGCAGCCTCTCGCGCTGCCCGGCAACTTCCCCCATGAGATCTTCTACATGCTGGCCGGGTCCGAGCTGGACCTCCCCGGCGGCGGGAGCGCCGTGCTCACGCTCGGTCTGGAGGCCGCCTTCGCCAACGAGGTGGCGCCCGGGGAGCAGATGGTGTTCGCCCGGCAGCGTCTCGTGGTCAAGGACGGCCCGGCCAACAGCACGCTCTCCTTTCCCCACCCGTACGGGACCATCGAGGTCGACACCGACGCCGAGGGCAACGCCAAGCTCGTGGAGGACATCTCTCCCGCGGTCGGCAACTTCGAGACACCACTGGGGAGCAACCTCGGACCCTTCCTGAAGTGGGACACCGGGGCCCCTGCGGGCTACCTGGGCAACCCGGACGTCCCGCACCGGATCGTGGGCGGGCTCCGGACCACCTTCTCGGTGTCCGGCACGAACACGGCGACGGGCGAGGCCGTCGCCGCGAGCACCGACCAGTTCACCGTCCAGGGCAAGATGGCCACCAACACGGGGGTGAAGGCCGAACAGGCCGTGGCCAACTCGGACGCCACCGGCACGTACCTGGACGTCTTCGCCACCAGCCGCGGCGACACGCTCGAGGTGTCGGGGCAGGGCATCGCCACCACTCCCCTGGAGAAGGCGCCGGGGAGCTCCGAACTCGCCTACGCCCGGGTGAAGGTCGACGGGGCGCTGCCGAGCGAGGTGACCGTCACGAACCTCGCCGACGACCCGCAGAGCACCAGCACGGTGGGCGTGAGCGACGTCTCCGTGCCCACCTCGGCCACCTACGACGGCACGAAGCTGACCGTCGTGGCGAGGACGACCTCCGGGTCCGCCCCGAAGGTCGACGGGTTCGGGGACACGGCGCCCGGAGCCGACGGCACCTACCAGGGCTCGTTCGACACCGTCGCTCCCCCGGTGAACGTGACCGTCTCCACCGGCACGAGCAAGGCCACCGTCCCGGTCGTCGTCACCGACGGCCCGGTGTCCCCCGTCGGGGTTCCCGCACCCCCCGAAGGTGAGGACCCCGGTCCCGTGACGGAGACCGACGGCGGCACCCCCGGCACCGGCACACCGGGCACCGGCACACCGCCCGCCGACGCCGAGGATCCGACCGCCGCCATCGCCCCGCTGACGGCCTCGGTGCCCCGCGGCATCGCCACCGAACTGGACGGCAGCGGCTCGACGGACAACGCCGGCGCCGTCACCTACGAGTGGTCCCAGGTGAGCGGTCCCGAGGTGGCCTTCGACCGGAAGGACGTGGCCAAGCCCAAGGTCACGGTTCCCTTCTTCACCACGACCAGTGCCGCGGCACCCGTGGCGCCGGACGCGAACCCGGTGCTGCAGCTGGTGGTCACGGACCCCGCCGGCAACAAGAGCGCTCCTGCGACGGTCACGCTGAACAGCGACGACGAGATCACCATCGCCCCGGGTGCGAGGTTCCGGGCCGGCAAGGAGTTCCGGCTCGGGGGCACGGCCGTCGTCCAGGGTGCTCCCACGCTGCTCCAGCCGCCCACGTCGGTCAACGTCTACGACATGGCCGCGGACGGGACGTCCAAGCGCAAGCTCGGCACGGCGCAGGTGGACACCCTGGGCAACTGGGAGCTGAGGCTGCGGCCGGCGCCCAACGGCACGGTCGCCAACGTGCTCGTGCAGTCGACCCGCGGCGGCGAAGCGAGGGGGGCGGTCGCGGCGGGATGACGCTGACCAGGTAGGCCGCTCCCCCGGACGGGCCCGTGCTTCGAGAGCTCTCGGAGCACGGGCCCGTCCCGTGCCCGGACGTGCCGCGCCGGCCGGCCCGCACGCACGGACCCGCCCCGCCCGGACGGGCAGGGCGGGTCGTGGTCCGCCGATCCTGGCGTCCGCCGCGGCCGGCGGGCTCACCCCGCCGGTGCGGGCTCCTCCTCGTCGCTGTCCTCCCCGTGGGACGCCTCGGTCTCCTCGGCCCCGGGATCGTCCTCGGCGCCCTCGTCCTCGTTGCCCGCCGACATGTTCTCGAGGGCTCCGGCCATCTCAAGGAAGTCGCCGCTCTGGAAGGGCGTCCGCTCGGGCGCCCAGCCGTTCGGGGCGTTGAGGAACGACGTGCGATCCAGGGAGAGGATGCCCAGGATCACCTCCGCGACGATCCTCCCGCCCACCGGGCCGAGCGTCCGCCCGCCGAGGAGCTCCGCCTCCTTGAGCACGTAGAACCACAGCGGCGCCCGGCCGTTCCAGCGGGGGTCCGTGAGTCCGAGCCTGTCGTTGGGGATGGGGGCCACGCCCATGGCCCTGGCGACGTCCTGGCCGGCCGGCAGACCGAGCCGCTTGCCCCGCAACAGGTTGCGGTGGGCCAGCGAGAGGATGGCGCCGTCGACGTGCTGCACCACGGTGGGCGGGAGCTCGTCGAGCGGGAGCGCCAGCTTGGTGTCGATCAGCCGGGTCATGTTGCGGTCGTCCGGCACGCTCATCCCGGGGACGTCGAAGAAGTAGTTCCAGTCGGCCCGCGCGATGGTCGGCAGCGGGCGGGACCCGCGAAGGTCGTGCGACGGGTTCCCGAAGAAGGGGATGGTGACCGCGTCGTGCATCTCGTACTCGGCGCGGATCATGCTGTGCCCGAACCGGTATGCGGCCACCGAGTACTCGATGGGCATCATGGGCCGCGTGAGGTTGCCGGGCTTGTAGAACTTGCAGTCCACCCCGGTCGGCCCGCCCCGGCGGGGCCTGAGCATGCTGCCGACCAGGGTCTTGCCCGCGATGCGGGGGAGGAAGTCGTGCACGATCAGCCATTGGAAGTGCCAGCGGACCAGCCGCTGCGCCTCGTCGAACGTCCTGCCCTCGTCGACGAGCTTGTTGTGCAGCTGCAGGAAGGTGAGGTGGAACTGGGCGACGATGAGGTTCTCGTCGTTGCGGTGGTCCCCGATGACCGCCATGCCGTCGGGGTTGCGGGGCAGATCCGGGAAGCCGTCGTGGTTCCGACCGATGCGCAGGCGCCGCGGATCCGCCGGTTCGTAGAGCTGCGGGTCGGCGGCCGGCCCCCGCCCGTAGACGGACCCCAGCTCGAAGAACGGGGTGTCGAAGTTGGTGAGGCCCTTGGGGTCCACCTCCTGCAACGGCATGGGCGTTCGGTCGAGCGTCATGTCGTGGTCGATGAACTGCCCCAGATATGCGTAGCCGGCCGGGATGTCCGGGTTGTCGAACCCGTCGTTGCTCAGCGAGACGTCGGCCAGTGGTGGGGTGCGGTCGACCATCTGCTGCGCGAGGTCGGCGAGGAGCTCGTCGCTCGGGGCGAAGGCGGGAAGTTTCTTGAACATGACACCGAAGCGTCCTTCCTTGGCCCGTCCCGCGGTGATCGCGATGTCGGAGCCGCGCGGTGCCCCCACGCCGTGGCCGGACCGTGCCGCGCTCAGGATCGGAGCGGCGGCGGGCCCCGCCGCGGGCGCCGCGGGCGCCGGCTTCCTGGGTGCGGCGTGCGCCGGCACGGCGGCCGGCAGCGTGGCCAGGCCGGCCATCACCCCGCCGAGAACGCCTCGGCGGGAGATGCCCCCGGACGCCGTTGCCTCCTCCGGCATGCGGGTCTTCTTCGCGGCTCTCATCGGATGGTCCTCTCCCCCGGCGGTGCATGTGCGAACAGAAAACGACGCAGGTCTTGGAAATACCTTGCGGAGCTCCTGTTCATGACAGGGGGGAGCGGGCCCGGGGCGAGGGGAGTGGTTCGTCCCGGGCCCGCCGGTCGGTGTCCCGCGGGCGGTGGCGCTACGTCCAGGGCAGCAGGACCGTGGCCTCCAGGTCCTCGGCGCGAACACTGCCGAAGTGCCGGGAATCGACCGACACGCCCCGGTTGTCGCCCATGACGAAGACGTGGCCGTCGGGCACGGTGACCGGCCCGAAATAGGTGCCGTCGATCCGGCTGCGGTCCACGAACGGCTCGTCGACCGCCCTGCCGTCGACGACGAGGACGGAGTCCTCGATCGCCACGGTCTGGCCACCGGTGGCCACCACCCGCTTGACGGTCGTGCTGCCGTCGTCGGGATGGGGGAACACGACCGTGGCGCCCGCGGACACCCCTGCGGGACCGGGGTCCCGTTTCAGGAGCAGCGCAACGCTCCCCTCCCCCAGGGTGGGCTCCATGCTGTCCGAGGCGACGACCACCGGCGCCACCAGCCAGATCCGGGCGGCCAGGACCAGGGCCAGAGCGAGCAGAACCGCCCGGAACGTCCACCGCCCGGAGCGCCGGCGCCGGTCCGCGACCTCCTGGACCGCGGGCGGGACCGTGTTCAACGCTGCCATGTCGGCTCCTCTTCTCGTCCCGGAACGGCGGATCCGCCGTTCCCGCTCGCCTGCGGCGTCGACATCACGTCACCTGCTGGGACGCTGCGGCTTGGGCTGCGTCCGGCCCGACGTCTGCGTCGGGGTGGGCGTGGGTGTCGGCGTGGGCGTGGGTGCCGGTGCAGACGTCGCACTGGGTGTGGCCGATGGTGTCGGCGCCGGATCGGGCATGGTGGCGGTCGTCCCCGAGGGCACCGCCGGGGCCGCCGTCATCGGGTCGTTGGGGTCCGGATCCCCGGGATCCCCCACTTGGAACTGCACCATCATGTCGTGGTCCTCGTGCACCAGGTTGTGGCAGTGCACCATGTAGCGGCCCTGGTGGGGCCCGAACTTCACGAGAAGCCGGACCGTCTCGTTCTCCCCCACGTAGACCGTGTCCTTCGGCCCCTTCTCGTAGGCGAACGGAGCCCTGCCGTTGCGGCTCAGCACCTTGAAGTCCACCAGGTGGATGTGCATGGGATGGAACCATCCGCCCGAGCCGTTCTCGAACTCCCAGATCTCCGTGGCGCCCAGTGGCACCTCCGCGGCGACCTTGCGGTAGTTGCTGGCGATCACGTCCGCCCAGGTGACCCCGTCGATCGTCCACGTGCCGTTCTCGCGCTTGACCCGGAAGCGACGGGTCCTCGTCGCCTGGCTCTCCTGCAGGTTCATCACCTCGCTGCCGACGAGCGTCGTGGGGATCCTGTTCCAGCTCGGGTCCGCGGTGTCCACGGGGTCATCCACCACGTCGAAGGCCATGATCTTGTTCGTGAAGTCGTAGTCCACGTTGTTGTCGTTGGACAGGTTCTGCAGCTCGATGCGCTGTCCCGTCCGGTACTTGCTGAAGTCCACCAGGAACTCGTAGCGTTCGGCACCGGCGTGCCGGTACTCCCGGACGGACTGGGCCGCGGGCATCAGGCCACCGTCCGTGGCGACCATGATCAGCGGGTCGCCCGTGCTGAGCCTGGGCCGGAGAGATCGGGAGATGCAGCAGTTGAGGAGACGGAACCGGTAGACCCGCTTCTGCACCCTCATGACGGGCCAGGGCCTCCCGTTGACGAGGATGACGTCCCCCCACAGCCCCGACTGGCTGTTGTCGTCGTAGCCCAGGGCCCCGTTGGCCGCGAACATCGCGTCGGAGACCGTCAGTGCGACGTCGTACTTCCCGCGCGGCAGGAGCCGCTCGGAGTTGGCGTCGTGCATGTGGTACTGCCCCGCCAGACCCGAATAGGCGTTGAGCGCGGTGTGATGGACCCCGTGGTCGTGGTACCACAGGGTCCTCGCGCCCTGGAAGTTCGGGTACTTGTACGTCTTCTGGAATCCCGGCCGGGTGATGTCGCTGGCGTAGCCGTCGTACTGGGGCAGCGAGGCGGACCCGTGCAGATGCGTGGAGGTGTCCAGGCTGTGCCCCCCGAGGGCGTGCCTGGCCGGCAGCTGATTGATCACGGTGAGCTCGACCTTCGTACCCTGGTAGACGTCGATCGTGGGTCCGGGGAAGATGCCGTTGTAGCCGAGGATGGGCGTGAGCAGACCCGCCTTCGGCAGGATCTGCGCCGAGGCGGCCTTCTCCACCACCGTGTAGTGGCGCACGGTCTTGCCGTCAGCGGGATCGACGGTGTCCGGCGACGAGGGCGCGAGTACCGGCGCCTGGATGAAGTCCGTCCGGAACGGCCGGGGCATCAAGGAGTCGTCGAGCGCGCTCGCCGACTTGGCGTTGACCGCCGTGGTCGGCACGCCCAGGGCCGCACCCGCGACCCCCAGCCCCCCCAGCAGCAGGACGTTTCTTCTCGAGACAGCCATGATGTCGTTCCCCCTTGGACCGGGGCCGCTGCGCTGAGCGTGACCCCGTGTGCTTGGACAGTGCGTGTGGGGGACGGCCCGGCCCCCGGACGGGCCGTCCCCTGCGGTCTGCGTCCTCAGCCGCCGCTGTGGTGATCGGTGCCCATCGAGAGACGGACGTCGCCGGCGCCTTCGAGGGTCAGCTCGAGGGCCTTGTCGGGCACCTCGAAGACCAGCTCCGTCTGCATCGTCTCGCCCTGCGCGAGCGAGGCCGCCGCCGACGACGCCCAGACCACCGGCGCGCGGCGGCCTCCGAGCCGGTCCACCGCGTAGTCGTCCGCGGTGAACTCGAGCCCGTCCGGATCCATGGCGGTGAGCTCCAGCAGTACGACCACCTGGTGGGCGCCGCGCGGGACGTCGCCGGCGAGCTCCGCGGGAACCTCGCGGCCCTCCAGAGCGGCGAACTCCGTGTACGGCATCACACCGTGCAGGCGTGCGAGCCCGCCCGGCACGGTGCCGGAGGCGCCGAGCATCGTGCTCGGCTCGTCCTCCGCGGAGAGGAGACCTCGCCCCAGCACCAGGAGGAGCGCCAGCAGGAACAGTGCCGGCGGCATCCACCGCCGGCGGCGCCGCCGGGCCGGCGGCGCCGCCGTGGTGGTCGATGCTTCCTGAGTGGTCATGGCACCACGCTCGGGACACGACCTTGGAGAAACGTTGCGGTGACGGCTGCCGGCCCGGGAGCACCGCCCGTCGGGCCGGCACCCCGGGCGTTCATGACGTTTCGTGGCGTCGTGCGCGGGGTTCCCGCCGGATCTGCGGGTGCACGCGCTCGCCCGACGCGCGTCGTTCCCGGGCGCCCGGACCCGTGCTTCCGGGACCGGCGGTCCCCATCCCCCTCGGATTGGGGGGTGCGCACCCCCCTGTTCGAGGCTGACGGACAGCGGCGGCCGCCCACCACACTGAGGCCACTTCGGGGGGAGTGATCATCGTGAACATGTCAGCCGTCAACGTACGATCCGCAGCCGGGACCACGAAGGCCCGGCTGGCGGTGCAGGTCATCGGACCGCTCGCGGTCCGGCAGGGGAACCGGGTCCTGACGTCCAGGGAACTGGGCGGGCCCCGGCAGCGGCAGATCCTGGAGATCCTGCTCCTGCAGCTGGGTACACCTGTGTCGAAGCACCGGCTCGTCGACCTGCTCTGGGGCGGGCGGGCGCCGGCCGCGGCGCTGACGACCCTGGAGAGCTATGTCAGCGTTCTGCGCCGGCACCTCCAGCCCGGGGAGTGCAGGAGCGGCCCGCTGAAGACCACGAACGGCGGGTACGTCATGGACGCCTCCATGGTGGAGCTGGACCTGTCCCGGTTCGACCGCCTGCTGGAGGCGGCCCGGCAGGCCGCGGCACCGGAGGCGCACTCCCTGCTCCGGCGGGCCCTGGACATGGCCTCCGCACCGCTTCTCGGGGACGAACCGGACTCGGAGTGGCTCGAATGCCAGCGCAACGCCTACACGGCCCGCGTGACCGAGGCCCGCGTGCTGTCGGCCGAGACCGGCCTGGAGCTGGGCCGCTGCCCGGAGTCCGTCGCCCAGGCGCGGAGGGTGCTCGCGGGCGATCCGCTGCACGAACGCGCCTGGACCGTGCTCGTGCTGGGCCTGGAGCGCTCGGGCCGCCATGTGGAGGGCCTGCAGGAGTACGACCGCTGCCGCCGGATCCTCGGCGAGGAGCTGGGGTGCGCTCCGGCTCCTGCCGTGCAGGCCGCCTACGGGCGCATGCTGCAGGCGACGGCGACGACGGGCAGCGAGCTGGGACTGGCCCTGTCCGCCCTCCTGGTGCTGCACGGCCCCTGCGGTGACACGGAGTGGTTGCCGGGCGCACCGCCTCCGCTGGCGCGCGAGGAGGCCGCCACGGTCCTCCAGGCCTTCCTGGGGCGCACCCTCGCCCCCGCCGGCTGAGGCGGGCGGCACGGTGGACCGGTGCGCCGGGGGATCGCCCCGGAGAGCATGCCCCCTTGTCAAGCGCCGAAATGAGGACAGGTGCCCAGCTGGCGGCAGGGATTTGCGATCGGCATACTACCCGTACGTAATGCACGGGTTGCCGGGGGGCTGGTCCGCGATGGACGCTGGAAGCGAAGAGGGGTGCGTCACGCGCACCTCGATACTGGTGGTCGACGACCACACCACGTTCGCGGAGCTGCTGACCGGCGCGCTGAGCCAGGAGCCGGATCTGCACAGCGTCGGCGTGGCCGGCGACGTCGAGTCGAGCGTCCGCCTGTGCGCCGCGCTGCGGCCCGACGTCGTGGTCATGGACTACCACCTCTCCGGCGGCAACGGCGTGACGGCCTCGGCCCGGATCCTCGCCGAGGCACCGGCGACACGGATCGTCATGCTGACCGGCGATCCGTCCCAGCACCTCATGGAGACCGCCGCCGGCACGGGCATCTGCGCTTTCCTCCCCAAGGACGGCTCCCTCGCCACGCTGCTGCAGACCATCCGCAGTGCGCGCGTCGGCACCATGATCGTGCACCCGTCGCTGCTCACCGCGGCCCACGCCTGCCGCCGCCCCGACCACACCGCGCACGTGCCCGCACTGACCCAGCGGGAGATGGAGGTGCTGCGGCTCATGGCCCAGGGGCGCAGCGTGGGCCAGAACGCGAAGCTGCTGAGCATCACGCCGAACACCTGCCGCGGGTACGTGAAGGCCATCCTCGCCAAGCTGGGCGCGCACTCCCAGCTCGAGGCGGTCGCCGAGGCGTCCAGGCTGGGACTGCTGGGGGACGGCCGATGAGACGCACCCTGCCCCGCGGGGGCCGCACCGCCCCGGAGGTCGAGACCCTGTTCCCGTCCTGGCCGGTCACCGCCCCGGAGTCCCTGTCCCGGCACTCGGAGGTCCGGGGGGCGATCGCGCGGTTCCTGCTGGCCGGGCTGGTGGTGCTGCTCGTGACCGCCCTGCCGGCGGCCTGGTGGATCCGGTCCGTCGCCGAGGAGCACGCCGTGGACCACGTCCTGCGCACCACCCAGAGGCTCACCAGCTACGCCGTCGCGCCTCTGATCACCGACGACCTCCTGTCCGGCGGAACCGCCGACGCGGCTCAGCTGGACAAGCGCCTGCAGCCCTGGCTCCAGGACGGCACCATTCACCGCATCAAGATCTGGGACGAGGACGGCACGATCCTCTACTCCGACGAGCGCTCTCTGGTCGGTCAGAACTTCGGGCCCCCGCCCTGGGACGCGGACCTGGTCGCCCGGGGCGAGGGGGTCGCCACCATCGAGCACCAGGAGGGCTCGGAGAACACCCATGAGTCCCGCGCCGGCCAGCTGGTCGAGGTCTATGTCGGCTTCGTCCCCGCCAGCGGCGAGCAGCTGGTCTTCGAGGCCTACTACGACGACGCGATCGTGCGAGAGGAGGAGCGGTCGGTGCTCCTGAGCATGGCCCCCGCGCTGCTGCTGACCCTGGTGCTGTTCCAGCTCGCCCAGCTCGGTCCTGCGATCGGCCTGGCCCGGCGGATCCAGGACCAGCGGGCAACCCGGGCCCGGCTGCTCCAGCACGCCGTGGACGCGGCCGAGCTGGAGCGGGTCCGGGTCGCCCGGGACCTGCACGACGACGTGATCCAGGACCTGGCGGGCCTGTCCTACGCCCTGGAGGCCCAGGAGATGCAGGCCGCCCCCGAGCAGCGCGGCATGCTCGGCCGGACCCGCTCGATCCTGCAGGGCAGCCTGCGCACGCTGCGCGGGATCACGACCGCCCTCTACTCGCCGGACCTGCTGACCCTGGGCCTGCCGAAGGCCATGACGAACCTGGCGGAGCCGCTCGCCCAGCGGGGCGTCGACACCAGTGTGCAGATCGATCCCGCCGTGTTCCTCACCCCGGAGCAGGAGGGCATGTTCCTGAAGGTGGCGCGGGAGGCCCTTGCGAACATCTCCAAGCACGCCCACGCGTCCACGGTCACCGTGCACCTCGGTGTGGAGCACGGGGCGACCGTGATGACCATCAGCGACGACGGCACCGGCTTCGACGACTCCCGCTCGTCGCCGGAGGGCCATCTCGGGCTGCGCATCATGCGGGACATCGCCGACGCCGCGGGGGCCGAGCTCTCGATCCGGTCCCGGCCGGGAGTGGGGACCACCGTGCTGACGACCCTGCCCCACGACGCCGTCACCGTCCGGCTCTGACCGTCCCGTGCCCGACCGGCGGGGACGGCCGGGCCGCCGGGTCCCGGCCCGGGGAAGCTCAGTCTGGAAGGCCCGCCGGCAGATCGGCGGTCATGTCCTCGACGTAGCGGCGCACCTCGGTGCCGAACAGCTCGATGCTGCGCGTCATCCGGGCGTGGTCCAGGGTGCCCACGGCGTACTTGAGGTCGAAGCGTGCAGCACCCAGCGCCGCCGAGGAGCGCACGATCTTGCGGGCCACGGTCTCGGGGGAGCCCACGAAGTAGGCGCCCTCCGGGCCGCACATCGCGTCGAACTCCGCGCGGGTCAGCGGACCCCAGCCGCGCTCCCGGCCGATCCGGGCGTGCGTGTAGGCCTGGTGCGG
Source organism: Kocuria sediminis (assembly GCF_009735315.1). Classification (NCBI taxonomy): domain Bacteria; kingdom Bacillati; phylum Actinomycetota; class Actinomycetes; order Micrococcales; family Micrococcaceae; genus Kocuria; species Kocuria sediminis. Next base: position 105,893 of record NZ_WOGU01000006.1, on the reverse strand, counting down.
GAAGAACTCCTCGCGGGCCTGCTCGTCGGTCTCCGCCACGTAGCCCGGGGAGTGGAAGGCCACCGGCTGCGCCTCCTTGCCGAAGTGCTCGAGGGCCTGGCGGTAGTAGTCCGCGAAGGGCGCGAAGGCGGCGGGGCTTCCACCGATGATCGCGAAGATCACGGGCAGCCCGTAGTGGGCGGCGCGCACCACCGACTGCGGCGAGCCCCCCACGGCGATCCACGTCGGCAGCGACCCGGACTCGGTCTTGGGGTGGACCTCCAGCCCCCGGACGGGCGCGCGCAGCCGGCCCTCCCAGTCGATGACGCCCTCGGTGCGCAGCCGGTCGAACAGCTGCAGCTTCTCCTCGAACAGGGCCTCGTACTGGTCGAGCGGATAGCCGAAGAGCGGGAAGGACTCGGTGAAGGACCCGCGGCCGAGGATGACCTCGGCGCGGCCGGAGGAGAGGGCGTCCACGGTGGCGAAGCGCTGGTAGACGCGCACCGGGTCGTCGGAGCTGAGCACGGTCACGGCCGAGCCCAGGCGGATCCGCTCGGTCACCGTGGCGATGCCCGCCAGGACCGTCTCGGGCGAGGAGACCGCGAAGTCCTCCCGGTGGTGCTCGCCGATGCCGAAGAAGTCCAGGCCCACCCGGTCGGCCAGCGCGGCCTCGGCGACGACGTTGCGGATGACCTGGGCACCGCTGAGCATCTGCCCGTCCGGGCCGGGATAGAGGTCGCCGAAGGTGTTGAGGCCGAGCTGGAGGGTCATGGCGGTGCTCCTGGTCGTGATTTTGTGGATGCATCCATGAAAGTCGTGGCCGGACCGTTCTATTCCGGTGCTGTCCCGGCCGGCGCGTCCCGGCCCGCTGACTGGGCCGGCGGGCCCGGTCAGCGGGTGAGCCACTCCCAGGCGGTGTGCTTCTCGGGGCCCGGGACGCCGCTGACGATCCAGGCGATGTCGTCCGTGGAGAGCGGGAACGGCGGCGCGGCGTCCTGCTCGTCGGCCGGTTCCAGCTCGTCCTCGTGCTCGAGGCTCCACAGCTCCGCGAACAGCTGCGTCGGCCCGCGCCGGTCCACCAGCTGCTCGCGCACCTCCTCGGCGAGCTCGTCCAGGTGGTCCTGCAGGAATCCGGAGAGCTCCGCCGCGAAGCCGTCCGTGCCGGCGTCCGCCGGGTCGATCTCCCACGTCCGGCGCACCACCGCCAGAGCCTCGTCCTCGTCCAGGGCGGCGCCCTCCAGGCGGGGGTCGGGCACCTCGGTCGGCACCGGCTCGCCGGCGGCCACGGCCAGGAACCGCTCCTGGAGGGCCAGCAGCGCGGCCACCGTCAGGAGGTCGTCCACCCGGTGTCCGGACCCCGTGCCGGAGCGGCCCGGAGCGCCGGCGCCGGCCACCGGCCCGTCGTCGTCGCCCCCGGCCGGAGGGGCCACGAGGGCCTCCCAGGCGTGGCGCACCCAGGCCCAGACGCGCTCGGCGCCGGCGGAGCGGATCGAGGACGGACGCCACCCGGCGGTGGCGGCGCGCCACCGCCGGTCGAGGGCGGGCTCCCCGGGGGCTGCTGCGGAGGGACCGGTGGGCTCGACGGGCTCGGGGGCGGGATGGCTGAACACGTGCTGCTCCTGGGTCGGGCGGGCGCGGCGGTCGCGGCTCCCGGCCCAGCCTAGGCCGCGGGCGCGTGCGCGGACGACGCCCCCGCCCGGCCCGGGCCCCGCGCGCACAGCGCACGGGGCCCGCAGCTCACGGCTCGGGGTCCACCACCATGGCCGATCCGCCGTAGCCGCGCTCGGTCTCGGCCGCCGCGACGAAGCGCCCGTCCCCGAGGACGCGGATCGCCGAGGCGTTGCCGATCCAGCGCACGTCCTCCAGCTCGTGGCCGAGCTCGCGCAGCTGCGCGCCGGTGGGTGAGCCGGCGAGGCCCAGGTCGGCGCCCTCGGTCCCGTTGCGGGAGCTCAGCCGCGGAGCGGCCACGGCGTCGACGAGGGCGAGGTCCCGGTCGACGTGCCCGGTGAGGATCTGCGCCACGGTGGTGATGATCGTGGCCCCGCCGGGGGTGCCGGCCGACATCCACGGCTCCCCGTCCCGGAGCACGATCGTGGGGCTCATCGACGAGCGGGGCCGCTTGCCCGGCCCCGGAAGGTTCGGATCGGGCACGCCCTCGGTCAGGGGCGCGAAGTTGAAGTCGGTGAGCTCGTTGTTGAGCAGGAACCCGTGTCCCGGGACCGTGATCCCGGAGCCGCCGGTCTGCTCGATGGTGAGGGTGTAGGAGACCACGTTGCCCCAGCGGTCGGCCACGTTGAGGTGGGTGGTCGAGACCCCGCCGGCGGGCTCGGGCTGGCGGGCCTGCCCCGTCCCGCACGCGGCGTAGTCCCCGTCGGGCTCCCCGAAGGCGACGGGCCGGGGCTGGGCGGCCCCCTCGTCGAAGAGGCAGGCGCGCTCGTCGGCGAACTCCTGGCTCGTCAGCTCCTCCACGGGCACGCCCTCGACGTCCCCGATCCACCGGTTGCGGTCGGCGAAGGCGGTGGCCGTGGCCTCCGAGAAGCGGTGCAGGTACTGGGCCTCGGGGACGTCCGCGAGGGCGGTGCCGGTCCGCTCGTCGTAGGCCTCCAGCAGGTTGAGGGTCTCGGCCACCGTGATCCCCCCGGAGCTGGGCAGGCCCATGCCGTAGACCTCCAGGCCGCGGTACTCGGTGGAGACCGGGTCCTTGAGCAGGGCCTCGTAGGAGCCGAGGTCCTCGCGGGTCAGCTCCCCGGGCAGGACGGTCACGCCCTCGGCGGTGGTGGGCTCGCGGCTCTCGTCCACGATCGCCGCCGCGATCGACCCGTCGTAGAAGGCGCCGGTGCCCTCCTGCCGGATGGTGCGGTAGGTCCGGGCCAGGTCCGGGTTGCGGAACACGTCCCCGACCGCCGGGGCCTCGCCGTCGCGCAGGAAGAGCTCGGCCGTCGCGGGGAACTTCCGGAAGCGCTCGGCGTTCTCCGCGGTCTGCTCCCGGAAGTTCTCGTCCACCGTGAAGCCGCGGGCGGCGATCCGCTCGGCGGGGCGCAGCAGCCGGCGCAGGTCCATCGTGCCGAACTCCTCGGCGGCGGTCTCCCAGGTGGCCAGCGTCCCCGGCACGCCCACGGACGCCCCGGAGCTGACCACGGTGTCGAAGTCCAGCGGCCGGCCGTCCTCGCCCAGGAACTCGTCCTCGGTGTAGGTGGCCGGGGCGGTCTCGCGCCCGTCGACCGTGCGGACCTCGCCGGTCGCGGCGTCGTAGTGCACGAAGAAGCCGCCGCCGCCGATGCCCGCGGAGTACGGTTCGGTGACGCCCAGGGTGGCGGCGGCGGCCACGGCGGCGTCCGCGGCGTTGCCGCCGCGCTCGAGGACGTCGATGCCCACCTGGCTCGCCAGGGGGTCCACCGAGGAGACCGCCCCGCCGCCGCCGGTCATGGTGGGGACCTTGGGCAGCTCCGCGGTGACGGGCGAGCCCGGCCCCCCGCGCTGCCGATCCTCCTGCGCGACGGCCGCGGAGCCGCCGAGCACGGTGCCGGAGACGCCGAGCGCTCCGGCCAGACCCAGTGCGAGGTACCTCAGGGATGCGCGCATGGGCTCATGCTGGCACCGGATCCCGGCCCCCACCAGGGCTGACGCTCAGATGTCCGCGGGTTGCGCGGGGGCCTCCGCCGGCTGGGAGGCCGTCACCAGCCGGTGCACCACCGTCTCGGCGTCCGCCGAGGGGTTGCCGAAGCGGTGCATCGTGACGGCGACGGCCTGCTCGGCGAGCATCGGGAGCATCTCCACGCGGGAGGCGCCGACCACCGGATCCGCGAGCACGTCGATCTCGGGCCGCTCCGCGAGCGCCTCGGCCAGCCCGTGCGCGGTCCCCACCACCCGGATCCGGCCGGACCCGCTGGGGTCCGACCAGTCCGCGGCCACCCGGGCGAAGGCCTCGTCCCCGCACGGGTCCAGCACGGAGCGGAACAGCTCGCGCACCTCCCCCGGCACCTCGGCCGCCGGGACGAGGACCGCGCGGGAGCAGGAGCGCACGGCGGCCAGCCCCACCCGGATCACGTCGGTCAGCGGGGCGTCCTCCGCGGCGCGCACCACGACGTCGCGGGGGCGGTAGCGGAACAGGTTCGCCTCGCACGCCAGGCCGGTGGCGTCGTGGACGCGGCCGAACTCCCGCTCCCACCAGGCCTGGTCCTGCTCGGCGCAGGCGGTGAGCCAGGCCGCGTCGGCCTCCGGGACCAGGGGGCGCAGGGCCTCGAGGTGGCGGGCGATCGGCGCGGCGGGGCGCGCCCCGGTGCCGCTCTGCCCGGCCGGGACCTCCGCGAAGGGGGCCTTCTGCCAGGAGCCGAGCTGGACGAGGTAGTTGGGTCCGCCGGCCTTGGCGCCCAGCCCCACCGAGGACCTCTTCCAGCCGCCGAAGGGCTGGCGCTGGACGACGGCGCCCGTGATGCCGCGGTTGACGTAGAGATTGCCCGCCTGGACCAGGTCCACCCACGTGCTGATCTCCTCGGGGTCCAGGGAGTGCAGCCCGGCGGTGAGGCCGTAGTCCACGGCGTTCTGCAGCTCGAGCGCCTCGTGCAGGTCGGAGGCCTCCATCAGCCCCAGGACCGGGCCGAAGCACTCGGTGCGGTGGTAGAAGGAGCCCGGGGCCACCCCGGTCTTGATGCCGGGCCGCCACAGCCGGCCGGTGTCGTCGAGCTGCCGGGGTTCGAGCAGCCACTCCTCCCCCGGGTCGAGCCGGGTCAGGGCCCGGCGCAGCTTCCCGCCCGGCTCGTCGATGGTCGGGCCGACGGTCGCCTGCAGGTTCTGCGGCCAGTCCACCACCATCGAGGACGCGGCGTCGAGCAGCTGGCGGCGGAACCGCGGGGAGCCCGCCACGCTGCCCACGAGGATCCCGAGGGAGGCCGCCGAGCACTTCTGCCCGGCGTGGCCGAAGGCGCTGGTGACGAGGTCCCACACCGCCCGGTCCCGGTCGGCGCTGGGGGTGATCACCATGGCGTTCTTGCCGGAGGTCTCGGCGGTGAGGGGGCGGCCCGGGCGCCAGGAGCCGAACAGCCGGGCCGTCTCGTAGGCGCCCGTGAGGACGATCCGGTCCACCCCGGGGTGGGAGACGAGCGCCTGACCGACCTCCCCCTCCACGGAGTCCACGAGCTGGAGCACGTCCCGCGGCACCCCGGCCTCCCACAGGGCCTCCACCACGGCGGTCGAGCAGCGGCGCACCTCGGGGGCGGGCTTGTGCAGCACCGCGGCCCCGGCGGCCAGGGCCGCCACGGTGGAGCCGGTGGGGATGGCCAGCGGGAAGTTCCACGGCGGGGTGACCAGCACCAGCCGGTCGGGGACGAACCGGGCGCCGTCGACGGTCTCGAGCTCGAGGGCCCGGCGGGCGTACCAGCGGCAGAAGTCGACCGCCTCGGAGACCTCCGGGTCGGACTGCCCCAGGGTCTTGCCCGCCTCCGCGCCGGCCACGGCGAGCAGGTGGCCGCGGCGGGCGGCCAGCACGTCGGCGGCCCGGTTGAGGATCTCCGCGCGCTCTCGGGCGCCGCGGCCGTGCCAGTCCTCGGCCGCGGCCCGGCCGGTGGCCACGAGCCGCTCCACGTCGGCCGCGTCCACCGGTTCGGGCACGGGCAGCTCCTCGTACCAGCGGCGGTCGGTGATCCGGGCGGCGATGCCCTCGGCCCACGCCTGGTTCGCCGGGAGCGCGACGTCGGTGTCGGGCTCGTTGCGGAAGGCCTCGTCCAGGGGCAGGTGCTCCGAGCCGGCGCCGGGGGCGCTGCGGTCCTGGGCGCGGGCGGGCACCGGGTCGGTGTCCTGCCGCGGGTCCAGGGCCTCGAGCGCCGCGCGGAAGCGGCGCTCCTCCCGGGCGAAGACCTCGTTGTCCGGGGCCAGGTCGAAGATCCCCGACATGAAGTTCTCGTGCGAGGCGTTCTCCTCGAGCCGGCGCACGAGGTAGGACACCGCGACGTCGAACTCGGCGGGACGCACGGCGGGCACGTAGAGCAGCAGCTCGCCGACGTCCGCGCTGACCGCCCGCGCCTGTTCCACCGCCATGCCCTGGAGCATCTCGAACTCGATCCGCTCCGTCACGCCGCGGCGCTGCGCGAGCAGGTGGGCGAAGGCGATGTCGAAGAGGTTGTGCCCGGCCACGCCGAGCCGCAGCCCCGTCATCCGCTCGGGACGGAAGACCCAGTCCAGGACCCGCTTGTAGTTGGTGTCGGTGTCCTGCTTGGTGCCCCACGTGGCCAGGGGCCAGCCGTGCAGCTCGGCGTCCACCCGTTCCATGGGCAGGTTCGCGCCCTTGACCAGACGCACCTTGATCCCGGCTCCGCCGGCCGCGACCCGCTCGGCGGACCAGGCGGAGAGCCGCCGGACCACCGCGAGCGCGTCCGGCAGGTAGGCCTGGACCACGATCCCTGCCTCGAGCCCGCGCAGCTCCGGATGCTCGAGCAGCCGGGTGAACACCTCGGTGGTCAGGTGCAGGTCGGAGTAGACCTCCATGTCGAGGTTGATGAACTTGCTCCCGGCCGGGGCCTGGGCCGCTGCCCGGTAGACGGGCAGCAGCCGCTCGATCACCGCCGCCACGGTGCCCTCGAAGCCCCAGTGGGACAGCTGCGGCACCACCGAGGAGACCTTGAGGGACACGTAGTCGACGTCGTCGCGCTCCAGCAGCGCGGCGGCGTCGGCGAGGTGCTTGTCCGCCTCCTCCCGGCCGAGGACCTCTTCGCCCAGCAGGTTGATGTTGAGCCGGTGCCCCTGGGCGGTCAGCCTCCGCACGGCCTGCCCGAACGGCTTGGGCCGGGCGTCGACGATCATGTGGCCCACGAGCCGGCGCAGCCGGGCGCGCGCGGCGGGGACGACGACCTGCGGGGCCGCGGACGCCATGGCGGCCCCGGCCCGGATCTGGGCGCGGTCCGCGGCCGGCATGGTGCGCGGGACGATCTCCGCGACCGAGCGCAGGGCCCGGGCCGCCGCGCGGACGTCCTCGGTGCGCACCACCCTGTCGACGAAGCCCACGGTGAACTCGAGCCCGTGGGGGTCCTGCAGGACGGTGGCGAGGCGGTCGGCGGCACCGTCCCGGTGCTTCCGGCCGTCGGCGGCGCGGGTGAGCCACTCGCGGACCAGGGCGACGGCCTCGTCGGCCAGCGCGCGGGAGTCGGGAACGGACGGGGCGTCGGCGGACATGGCGGCACTCTCCTGGGAGCTCCGCCCGGCAGCGGTGCCGAGGCACTCCCTCGGCCACCGGCCGCATCCACCGGGCGTCACGGTGGCCGGTGAGACCACGCTACGGCCGCAGGACCGCCGGCGGAAGAGTCGCTGCGGAAGAGGCCGCGCAGTCCCTGACCGCACGGCACCTAGCCGCTCGCGTGCTCCAGGATGTCCGAGGCGAGCCGGCCCATGACCGCCTTGTGCGGGGCGAGCATGGCGTACCAGTAGGCGCGGCCGGCGGCGCCCGCGGGCCGGAAGACCGTGGTCTGGCGGTAGAGGCAGCCACCGTCCGCTCGGGGTTCCAGGAAGATGTCCAGCCAGGCCTCCCCGGGCATCCGCACGAGGGCGCGCAGCCGCAGCCGCCGTGACGGCTCGAGGGCCTCGACCGTCCACCAGTCCAGGCGCTGTCCGGGCGCCAGCCGGTCCGGGTCCTCGCGGTGGCGCAGCCGCCCGGGCGGCAGGCCCAGGCGGTTGGCGGTGGCGCGGGCCGCCCAGAGGCGGTCGGTGCTGTACCAGCCGCGCTCCCCGCCGAGGCCCTCGACCACCGCCCACACCGCGTCCCGGTCCGCCGAGCTGGTGCGCTGCACCGTGTCGACGTAGAAGCCCTGTGTCCGTCCCATGCGCCTATCCAAGCACGCGGGCGCCGGGGCCGGGAGGGCGGGGTCAGCGCACCGGGATCCCGAAGCGCGCGAGGTGCTCGAGCAGCCCGTCGGTGGTGGGCAGCGCAGAGAGCTCCGCCGGGGCGACCCACCGGACCTCGTCGGCGTCGTCACCGGGGCGCAGCGTCCCGCCGAGGTAGGTGGCCGCGACGTCGTGCACCTCGTACACCACGTCCGGCCCGCCGGGGACGCGCACCATCCCGAGCTCGCGCCCGGCGCGCACCCGGGCACCGGTCTCCTCGAAGGCCTCCCGGACGGCGGCCTCGGCCACCGTCTCGCCGGGCTCCACCCGGCCGCCCGGCACGCTCCAGCGCCCGCGCTGGGGGTCCGTGCCCCGGCGGATCAGCAGCAGCCGGCCGTCCGCGCCGACGACCACCGCCGCGGCGGCCCGGACGATGCGCATGCCCCGACACTACCGGCGACAGGTCCGCGCCTGCCGCCCTTTTACAGACAAATTCATTGAATTGCGCGCCGTGCGGTCCTACCCTGGGAGCACCCCCCAGCGGGCCGGACTCGTCAGGATGCGAACGAGGAGGTGCCACCGTGACGTCGTCGACGCGGCGCTCCCGTGCCGCCGCCCTGCGCCTGGCGCTCCTCTCCGCACTGACCGCCCTCGGCTGGCTCCTGCTCGGAGCGACCGGGGCGAGCGCCGCGGAGGGCCCCGTCAGCGGGCTCGGCCACCACCTCGGCGGCACGGTCCGCGACGTCCTGCAGCCGGCACCCCCCGCGGACCCGCAGGCCCCCGCACCCGTGCCACCGGTCGAGCTCCGCACCGGCCTGCTCCTCGAGGAGGTCACCGGCACCGTCGGCAGCCTGACGGGGGCGGTCGAGGAACTCGCCGTCCCGGTCGCCGACGCGGCGGACCGCACTGTCGCCGCGGTGCCCGTGGTCGGCGGGATCGTGCCGCAGGGCACCCTGGGCACCGCCACCCGGGAGACCACCGGGCTGGTCGAGGGCCTCACCGGCACGGTGGGCGCGGTGGCCCGGCCCGTCACCGGGACCGTGGACGACGTGCTCGTCCGGGCCCCCGTCGTCGGGCAGGACCCGGTCGCCGTGCCCGGTCTTCCACCCCTCGTCCCTGCCCCGGGCGTCACGCCCGTTCCGTCCGCCCCGCAGACGGCTCCGCCCGACGCCGGGTCGCCGGCCGAGGCGCCGGGGGCCCCGGCGCCTGCGGTCCCCGGCCCGTCGCAGGACGGCCTGCCGGAGAGTCCGGCCCTCGACGGCGCCGTTCCTGCTCCTGCAGACCGCACGCCGGGCGCACTCGCCGAGCGTGCTGCGCTCGCCGGGCCTGCCCCGGGCGCCGAGCGCCCGCGCGGGGCGACGGTGACCCCGGCAGCGGCGACCCTCCCGCGGACGGGTATTGCCTCCCCCGCTGATCTCCTCCGCGGACCGGCCGTTGCCCAGAGCGGCGGCGGTGCCGTGGCGGCGGCCCCGGCTCCGGTCGACGCCGGTGTCCACGCGGGTGCTCAGGGGGTCGGCACGACCGGCACGAGCTCCTCGTCGTCCGGCACCGGCGGCACCGGCGGCACCGGGTCACCGTTCGGCGACGCCGGGTCCGGCGCCTGGCCCGGCATGCCCGGGGAGGTCCTCGTCCTGGACCTGACGGCTCGGTCGACGGCCGACGGCACCGAGCTGCCGCGCGGTGCCGCGGAGGATCTCCCGGCGCCCCCGGCGTTCGACCCCGGTTCCACACCTGATTGATGAGGCCTGTCCTGCCCGTTCCCGGGCAGACGCAGCCCTTTCCGGCCGTTCTGCGGTCACCCGTCATCACATCAGGAGAACAGTCATGCATCAGGACATTCGTCGCGGCCTGTACGGCCTCGTCCTCGCCGCCGGCATCGCCGCCATCGGCTCGTCGGAGGCATCCGCGGCCGAGACCTCGGGCCAGGACGGCCTGCTCGCGGGCAACCAGATCATTCCCGTGGTCACCGCCCCCGTCACCGTCGAGGGCAACCCCATCACTCTCATCGGCGACCCCACCACCGCCACCGGCACCGGAACTGGCAGTGCCCCAGCCACCCCGGGCACGGCCCCGGCCGCCCAGACCACCGGCCAGGACAGCCTCGCCGGCGGCAACCAGATCACCCCCGTGATCACCGCCCCCGTCAGCGCCGAGGGCAATGCCATCACCCTCATCGGCGACCCCACCACCGGCACCAGCACCAACACCGGCACCGGCACCGGCGGTGACGGCACCACCCCGGCCACCACCACCGGCCAGGACAGCCTCGCCGGCGGCAACCAGATCACCCCCGTGATCACCGCCCCCGTCACCGTCGAGGGCAACCCCATCACCCTCATCGGCGACCCCACCACCGGCACCAGCCAGAACAGCTCCGGCACCGGCGGTGACGGCACCACCCCGGCCACCACCACCACCGGTCAGGACAGCCTCGCCGGCGGCAACCAGATCACCCCCGTGATCACCGCCCCCGTCACCGTCGAGGGCAACCCCATCACCCTCATCGGCGACCCCACCACCGGCACCAGCCAGAACAACTCCGGAGGAACGGTTCCGGACGCGGGCACGGCCCCGGTGGACGAGGCCGTTCCCGCCGGCCCCGGCACCCCGGGCAGCACCGACGGCGGTGAGGAGTCCGCGGGGAACCCTGCTCACACCGGCACCGACACCGGCACCGACACCGGGGCCGAGGTCGGGGCCGAGGTCGGCAGCGCGAGCGGGGCTCCCGAAGACACCCCGGCCACGGCCGACGGCGACCCCGTCCCCGCCGGACTCGTCAGCGGGCCCACCGCTCCGGTGGCCTCCGGCGCGGGCCGCATCGTCGCCCTCGAGGCTCAGATCCAGGCCGAGGCGCAGTCGACGCGGGGCAACAGCGCGGTTCCGGCCACGGGGTCCGGTCAGGTGCACGACTGCCTGACGCCCGCGGCGCCCGGTGACGGGGCCGAGACCGGTGTCGCCGCCAGCTCCTCCACCACCGGCACCAGCACCAGCGCCGGCACCAGCACCAGCACCAGCACCAGCACCGATGTGGCGGCCTCCGCACGCCCGGCGGGGCCTGCCGCCGGAACTGCGGCACAGACGTGCAGCGCGGTGACGGTCTCCGCAGCGGCTCCTGCGGCGGCGACCACGGCGGCCGGGCTCCCGGGCCACACCCTCGGGGCGGCGCTGCTCGCCCTGATCGGCGGTGCGGCGGTGCACCGCTGGGACCGCCGGCGCGCGACGCGGCGGTAGCCACGGGCTGCGGCGCCCCGGGGCGGGGTCCTGAGCACCTCGCCCCGGGGCACCGGCCTGCCCGCGACCTCGGCGCCGCACCCGGACGGCGCGAGTAGAGTGCGGAATCGGCCCACCACGCCGTCGACCCACCGGAAAGGCCCACCGTGATCGAGACCGCCCTGACCCGCCTGCACGACCCCGCCCGCAAGGGATTCGCCAGCGACAACTACGCCGGGGTCCACCCCGAGGTGCTCCAGGCGCTGGCGACCGTCAACGGAGGCCACGTCGGTGCCTACGGCGCCGATCCGTACACGGAGGCCCTCCAGGACGTGGTCCGGCACCACTTCGGGGAGCAGGCGGAGTGCTTCCCGGTGTTCAATGGGACCGGAGCCAACGTCGTCGCGCTCTCGGCGATGACGGACCGCTGGGACGCGGTGATCTGCACGTCCACGGCCCACGCGCACGTCGACGAGTGCGGGGCGCCGGAGAAGGTCGCCGGCGTGAAGATGCTCCCGGTCCCCACGCCCGACGGCAAGCTCACCCCGGAGCTGGTCGACAGGGAGGCCCACGGCTTCGGCTTCGAGCACCACGCCCAGCCGCGCGTGGTCACGGTGACCCAGTCGACGGAGCTCGGCACGGTCTACACCCCCGAGCAGCTGCGCGCGGTGTGCGAGCACGCGCACGGGCTGGGCCTGACCGTCCACCTCGACGGCGCCCGCCTGGCCAACGCGGCCGCGGCGCTCGACCTGCCGCTGCGGGCGCTGACCACGGACGTGGGGGTGGACGTGGTCTCGTGGGGCGGGACCAAGAACGGTCTGATGGGGGCGGAGGCCGTCGTCGTGCTCACCCCCGAGGCCGTGCGCCAGCCCCGCTTCGTGCGCAAGCTCTCGACCCAGCTGGCCTCGAAGATGCGCTTCGTCTCCGCCCAGCTCCTGGCGCTGCACGCCGGGGACCTCTGGCTCACCGCCGCCGGCCGGGCGAACGCCATGGCGCAGCGGCTGGCCGCCGGCCTCGCCGCCGTCCCCGGGGTCACGGTGACGCAGCTGCCCGACGCGAACGCGGTGTTCGCGCTGCTTCCTCCGGGGGCCACCGCACGGCTGCAGGAGCGCTGGCCGTTCTACGTGTGGAACGCGGCCACCGGGGAGGTCCGGCTGATGTGCTCGTGGGACACCACGGAGCAGGACGTCGACGGGTTCGTGGCGGCCCTGCGCGAGCAGACGGTCGGCGCCGGCCACTGACCACGCGATCCCCGGCTGACCACGGGAAGTCCTGGTCAGCCGGGGATCCCGGGGTCATTCGCGTGGCGGCGGGGCGGCGCGGGGCGGCGCGGGCGGGCTCAGACCGGGGTGACGTAGGCCCCGGCGATCCCTCCGTCCACCAGGAACGTGGTGGCGTTGACGAAGGAGGCGTCGTCGCTGGCCAGGAACGCCACCGCGGCGGCGATCTCCTCCGGCTCCGCAAAGCGCCCCGCCGGGACGTGCACCAGCCGGCGCTGGGCCTGCTCGGGGTCCGCGGCGAACAGCTCCTGTAGCAGGGGGGTGTTGACCGGCCCGGGGCACAGGGCGTTGACCCGGATGCCCTCCCGGGCGAACTGCACGCCCAGCTCCCGGCTCATCGACAGCACCCCGCCCTTGGAGGCGCTGTAGGAGATCTGGGAGGTCGCCGCCCCCATGACCGCCACGAAGGACGCGGTGTTGACGATCGAGCCGCGGCCCTGCTCCCGCATGTAGGGCAGGGCGTGCTTGCAGCAGTGGAACACGCTCGTGAGGTTGACCTCCTGCACCCTGCGCCACGCGTCGAGGCCGGTGTCGAGGACCGACCCGTCGTCCGTCGGGTTGATCCCGGCGTTGTTGAAGGCGATGTCCACGGACCCGTAGGCCTCGTGCGTCGCCGCGTAGAGCGCGACCACGTCGTCCTCCTGCGTCACGTCGGTGCGCACGAACAGGCCCCCGACCGCGGCCGCGGCCGCCTCCCCGGCTGCCGCGTTCAGGTCCGCGACGACGACGCGGGCGCCCTCCGCGGCCAGACGGCGGGCCGCGGCGAGACCGATGCCGCTGGCGCCTCCGGTGATGACGGCGCTGCGGCCGACGAGGCGGCGGGCGTTGACCTCCATGGGTTCTCCTTCGGTGGTGGGGGCGGGGGAGCCGGACGGGCCGGCCGTCACGGCGTGGTGGCGAGGAAGACGTTCTTGGTCTCGGTGAACGCCTGCGGGGCGTCCGGGCCCAGCTCCCGGCCGAAGCCGGACTGCTTGAACCCGCCGAAGGGGGTCCAGTAGCGCACCGAGGCGTGCGAGTTGACCGAGAGGTTGCCCGCCTCGACGGCGCGGGAGACCCGCAGCGCCCGTCCGACGTCGCACGTCCAGATCGACCCGGACAGCCCGTACTCCGTGTCGTTGGCGATCCGGACCGCGTCCGCCTCGTCCTCGAAGGGCACCACGGCGATCACCGGGCCGAAGATCTCCTCCCGGAACACCCGGGAGTCGGGCGAGGGGGTGAGCACGGTCGGTGGGAACCACCAGCCGGGCCCGTCCGGGGCGCTCCCCCGGAAGGCGACCGGCGCGTCGTCGTCGAGGTACGCGGCCACCGCGTCCCGGTGGGCGGCGGAGACCAGCGGCCCCATCTGCGTGTCCTCGGCCCACGGGTCCCCGCAGGTGAAGTCCCGCACGGCCGGTTCGAGCAGCTCCAGGAAGCGGTCCAGCACGGAGCGCTGGACGAGCACGCGCGAGCGCGCGCAGCAGTCCTGGCCCGCGTTGTCGAGAGCCCCGGCGGGAGCGGTCGCGGCGGCCTGCTCGAGGTCGGCGTCGGCGAACACGATGTTGGAGTTCTTCCCGCCCAGCTCCAGGGTCAGGCGCTTGACCTGGTCGGCGCACCCGGCCATGATCCTCCGGCCGACCTCCGTGGAGCCGGTGAAGACGACCTTCCGGACGGCGGGGTGGGTCACGAACCGCTCCCCCACCACCGAGCCCTTGCCGGGCAGCACCGTGAGCACCCCCTCCGGGAGCCCGGCCTCGAGCGCGAGCTCCCCGAGCCGGACGGCGGTCAGCGGGGTGAGCTCGGCCGGCTTGAGCACCACCGTGTTGCCGGCGGCCAGCGCCGGGGCGAAGCCCCACCCGGCGATGGGCATGGGGAAGTTCCAGGGCACGATCACGCCCACGACGCCGAGCGGTTCGTGGAAGGTGAGGTTGACCCCGCCGGGCACCGGGATCTGGCGGCCCGAGAGCCGCTCCGGGGCGCCGGCGTAGTAGGCCAGCACGTCCCGGACGTTGCCGGCCTCCCACCGGGCGTTGCCGATGGTGTGCCCCGCGTTGCGCACCTCCAGGGCCGCGAGGTGCTCGCGGTCGGCGTCGACCGCGTCGGCGAAGCGGCGCAGCAGCCGCGCGCGGTCGCCCGGGTCCACGGCCCGCCAGGTCCGGAAGGCCCGGTGCGCCCGGTCGATGGCCGCGTCCGTCTCCTCGAGGGAGGTCAGCGCGACGGTGCCGACGACCTCCTCGGTGGCGGGGTCGATGATCTGTGTGCTGGTCATGGGGTGCAGGTGTCCTCTCGGTGCAGGGCCCCGGCGGGGCCGCCGGAGCGGGTGCGCCCGCGGGCGTGGTCGTGGGCCACCGCGACGAAGCCCTCGAACAGGCGGGGGTCCTTCCGGTTCTCCTCCGGGTGGAACTGGACGCCGAGGGCCCAGCCCCCGGCGGTGGTCTCGACGGCCTCGATCGTCCCGTCCTCGGCGCGGGCGGTGACGACCAGCCCCTCCGCCACCTCGTCCAGGGCCTGGTGGTGGTAGCAGGGGGACTCCGCCGTCACGCCCAGCAGCTCCCGGCAGCGGCTGCCGGGCTCGGTGCGGAAGGCGACCCGCCCGTAGCGGCCGGGCTCGGGCTGGTACCGGACCGCGTTCTCGTTGACGTCCGGCAGGTGCTGGATCAGCGTGCCGCCCAGGGCGACGTTGAGGATCTGGGCGCCTCGGCAGATGGCGAACAGCGGCAGCCCGCGCTCGAGCGCGGCCCGGGTCAGGGCGAGGTCGTGCTCGTCCCGGGAGGGCTGCGAGGAGGTCAGCTCGTGCCGCTCGGCGCCGTAGAACCGCGGGTCCACGTCGACGCCGCCGATCACGATCAGCCCGTCCACGAGCTCCAGCACCCCCGCGTCCGTGCCGACCGGGGGCAGCAGCAGGGGCGTGCCGCCGGCGGCGGAGACGGCCTCCACGTAGGCGCCCGGGACGATCGCGGCCACCGAGTTCCAGACCCCCCACGAGCCCTCCTGGTAGTAGGTGGTCAGGGCGATCCGGGGGCGGTACCCGGCGCGGAACGGCTCAGAGGCGCTCGAAGCCACGGCGCAGCTCCCAGTCGGTGACGGCGGACTCGAAGGCGTCCAGCTCCACGTCCGCGTAGTGCACGTAGTGCTCGACGACGTCCTCGCCGAACAGCTCGCGGGCGAGCCCCGAGCCGGCCAGCAGGTCCCGGGCCTCGCGCATGGTCGAGGGCACCACCGGGGCGTCGGACTCGTAGGCGTTGCCCTCGGTCATCGGCTCCAGCTCGAGCTCCTGCTCGATGCCGTGCAGCCCGGAGGCCAGCATCGCGGCCAGCGCCAGGTAGGGGTTGACGTCCCCGCCGGGCACCCGGTTCTCCATCCGGGCGCTCGCGCCGCTGCCGACGAGGCGCACGGCGCAGGAGCGGTTGTCGATGCCCCAGGCCACCGCGGTGGGGGCGAAGCTGCCCTTGGCGAAGCGCTTGTAGGAGTTGATGGTGGGGGCGTAGAACAGCGCGAACTCCCGCATGGTGCGCAGCACCCCGGCGATGAACCGGTCGTAGGTCGCGCTGCGCGCACCGCGTTCCTCGTCCCAGAAGACGAGTTCTCCGTCGGTGCCGCGCAGGGACATGTGGATGTGGCAGGAGCTGCCCTCGCGCTCGTTGGGCTTGGCCATGAAGGTGATCGACTTCCCCTGCTGGTGGGCGATCTGCTTCGACGCGAGCTTGTAGACCACGTGGTTGTCCGCGGTGACCAACCCGTCGTCGTAGCGGAAGGCGATCTCGTGCTGGCCGAGGTTGCACTCGCCCTTGGCCGACTCCACCGTCATGCCGGCCGCGTACATCGCGTTGCGGATCTCCCGCAGCAGTGGCTCGACGCGCTGGGAGCCGAGCACCGAGTAGTCCACGTTGTACTGGTTGGCCGGCGTCAGCCGCTGGTAGTTGGACGCCCACGCGTCCTCGTAGCTGGTGTTGTACACGCAGAACTCCAGCTCGGTGCCGGTGACCATCCGGAAGCCCAGGTCCCGGGCGCGGTCGAGCTGGCGGCGCAGCATGGCCCGCGGGGACATGGGGATCGGCCGGCCGTCGTGGCCGGTGAGGTCGCACTGGATCATGACCTGCCCCGGGTTGTGGGGCATCAGCCGGATGGTGTCCAGGTCCATGTCGAACTCCATGTCCCCGTAGCCGGAGGACCAGCTGCTGATCGAGTAGCCGCCCACGGTGTTCATCTCCGTGTCCACGGCGAGCAGGTAGTTGCAGCCCTCGGCGCCCTCGCCCAGCACGGAGTCCAGGAAGAACTGCGCGTGGTTGAGCTTGCCCTGCAGCCGGCCCTGCATGTCGGTGAAGGCGAGCACCACGGTGTCCACCAGCCCGTCGGCGACGTGCCGGCGCAGCTGCTCGACGGTGAGCATCCTGGCGTTGCGGGGGTGCTGGGGCGTCTCGGTCATGGGTCCGGTCCTTCGTCGCTGGAGTGGTGGGAGGGTGCGCCGCGTGCCGCGCCCGGGTGGTCAGTGCAGGTCGGCCTCGGCGGTGCGGATCTGCGCGAACTCCTCCTCGGGGGCGTGGCCCACGAGGCGGTGCCGGCTGTAGAACCAGTAGTAGGCGAGGAAGACCACGAAGACGAGGGCGGTGATGGAGGCCGCGACCACGTCGACCAGGAAGGTGGCGACCACCGCCACGAGAGCCAGCACCAGGGCGATGCCGGTGGTGACCGTGCCGCCCGGGGTGCGGTAGCCGCGCGGGAGGTCGGGCTCCCGCAGCCGCAGCACGATGTGGGAGAGGTTGAGCAGCACGTAGGAGACGGTGGCGCCGAACACCGCGATGTTGATGAGCAGCCCGCCGTCGCCGGTCGCGGCGGCGAGCACGAAGCCGATGGTGCCCGGCACGATGAGCGCCACCCAGGGGGTCTTGCGCTTGCCGGTCAGCGAGAGCCAGCGGGGCAGGTAGCCGGCCCGGGAGAGGGCGAACAGCTGCCGGGAGTAGGCGAACATGATGGAGAAGAAGCTCGCCACCAGCCCGGCGAGGCCGGCGTAGTTGACGATGCTCGCCATCACGCTGTCCTGCCCGGCGACCGTGCGGATGGCCTCCGGCAGCGGGTTGTCCGAGGTGCTCATCGCCTCCGAGCCCGCGGCCCCGGGCACCAGGACGAGCATCAGCGCCCCGGAGACCAGCAGGAAGGCCATGGCCACGATGATCCCGCGCGGCATGTCCCGGCGGGGGTCGGCGGTCTCCTCGGCGGCCAGCGGCACGCCCTCGATCGCCAGGAAGAACCAGATGCCGTAGACGAGCGCCGCCATCGCCCCACCCCAGCCCATGGGCAGGAACGCGCTCGCCCCCGCGGCGTCGTTCGGGACGATGTCGAAGAGGTTCGCGGCGTCGAAGTGCGGTACGAGCGCGACGACGGTCACCCCCAGCGCGAGGACCGCGATCACCGTGATGCCGAACATCAGCTTGAGCGCCTCGCCGACCCCGTACATGTGGATGCCCATGAACACGAGGTAGGTGACCAGGTAGACGGGCCAGGAGTTGGTGATCCCGAACAGGCCGAGGGCCTCGATGTAGCCGCCGATGAAGGTCGCGATCGCCGCCGGGGCCACGGCGTACTCGATGAGCACGGCCATCCCGGTGGCGAACCCGCCCAGCGGGCCGAGGGCGCGGCGGGCGAAGCCGTAGCCGGCGCCCGCCGTGGGCAGCGTGGAGGAGAGCTCGGCGAGGCCGAAGACCATGCAGGTGTACATCAGGCCCATGAGCACGAAGGCGATCAGCAGCCCGCCCCACCCGCCCTGGGACAGTCCGATGTTCCAGCCGGAGAAGTCCCCGGAGATGACGTAGGCGATGCCCAGGCCCGCCAGCAGGACCCAGCCCGCCGCCCCGGACCGGAGCTGGCGGTGCTGGAAGTACTCGTCGGTGCGCGTCGGCTGTGCTGGGGAGTCGGGCATGGGACGATCCCTCCGGATTCCGCAAAGGTCTGAAAACAGACATATGGCGTCAGTGCTGACAGTCTGTGGGGTGGCCCGGGGGCCGTCAAGACCCTGCGCGCGGTGACCGCCCACCGCCGGGGGCCACCGGCCGGGCCGGTGCGGCCGTGGCACGATGGGCGCAGGACCGAGCGCGAGGAGGTGCACGACCGTGAGCGACCCCGTCCAGCACCCGCTGATCCGGCCCGTCCGGCAGGGCAACGCCTTCGAGGAGGCCGTCGAGCGGATCCTGGACTCGATCCGGCTCGGCCTGTTCCGCCGGGGCGAGCGGCTGCCGCCGGAGCGGGAGACGGCCGCCCTGCTGGGCATCTCGCGCGCCACGCTGCGGGAGGCCCTGCGGGAGCTCCAGACGGCGGGCGTGCTGGAGGTGGTGCGCGGCCGGTACGGGGGGACCTTCGTCACCGGGCGGACCGCCCTGCCGGACGAGGACCTCCCCCGCGTGGACCCCGCGGAGGTCGAGGACGTGATCGTCTTCCGCGCCGTGGTGGAGCCCGCCGCGGCCGAGCTCGCCGCCCGGGCAGCGCTGAGCGCCGCCGCGCGCGGCCACCTGCGGGCCTGCCTCCGCCAGGTCGAGGAGAGCGCCCCGGAGGACTACCGCCCGGCCGACGCGCGCTTCCACATCGCCGTGGCCGAGCTCGGCGGCTGCCCCAGCCTGGTCCGGGCGGTCGCGGAGGTCCGCTCGCGGGCGAGCGACCTGCTGGACCGCATCCCGGTGCTGCCGGTCAACCTGGAGCACTCCGACCGCCAGCACCGGCAGATCGCCGACGCGATCCTCACCGGCGACGAGACCGCCGCCCGGGCCGCGGCCCTCGCCCACCTGGAGGGCACCGCCGCGCTGCTGCGGGGCTTCCTCGGCCACGGGGCCGGGGAACGGGTCTCGCCCCGGGGCGAGACCGCGAACCGGGGAGAGACCGCGAACCGGGGAGAGGCCCCGGACCGGGGCGGTGCCGAGGTCGAGCAGCGGCCCGAGGACGCCGGCGGTGGTCCGCCGGAGGACCGGGGCGGCGGCGGAGCCTGAGCCGCTTCAGGCGCCGGCGCCGGGCCCCCCGCCGCCCGGCCCCGCGTCCTCGGCCCGGCGCCGGCGGTAGGCCGTCATGTTGGTGCGGTTGGCGCAGCGCTGGCTGCAGAAGCGCTTGGAGCGGTTGCGGGACAGGTCCAGGAGCACTCCCTCGCAGTCCTCGGCCTCGCACACCCGCAGCCGGTCCGTCTCGTCCGCGCGGATCACGTCCACCAGGGCGAAGGCCGACTCCAGGCGCAGCCGGGTGGCCAGGGGCGCGTGGGACGGGGAGGCGTGCAGGTGCCAGTCCTTGCCGTCGTGCCGCGCGAGCTGCGGGGCGACGGCGTCGGTGTCCAGGACGGCGTTGACCGCCGCCACCATGGCGTCCCGCTCCAGGGCCCAGATCCGCCGCAGGTCGTGGCGCACCCCCAGCACGTCGGACAGCTCCTGCTCGTCCCGGTCGAACCGGCCCGACCAGCCGTGCTCCTCGAGGAGGACCCGCAGCCGCTCGGTGCTCACCAGCTCCTCCTCCCCGGAGCGGGAGGCGCCGGGAGCGGTGTTGAGCAGCGCCACGTCGAACTCGAGGACATCCTCGGTGTCATAGGCAAAATGCACTTGACTACTTATCCTTTCCGGATCTAGCGTGAGTGGCGTAGTGCTATTAGACCATTACGCGACATCGGTCGCGAGAAGGAGCCCCCCATGGCCGGCGGAGTCTACGTCCTGATGCTGCTCGTCCTCCTCGCCACCGTGGGGAGACTGTCCGTGCCGCGGCGGGAGCGCACGCCCCTGCGCACCTGGACGCTGCGGGACGGGTACTACAACGTCCGGCGCGGGCTGGCCGTGCTCGGCGCGCACGGGCCGTCCTACCCGGCCCTGCAGGAGGCCGCCCGGCCGGTGGCGCAGCGGTCGCGCTGATCCCGCGGACCGTGCCGCCGACGGCGGGGCACGGGTCCACGTCCGGCACCCCGGAGGGTCGCTCAGCCGTCGAAGTGGGTTCTGGTCGGCCCCTTGGACACGGTGGCGACCAGCTCGGCCGCCAGGTCGCGCAGCTTCACGTTGCGGTGGCTGGAGGCGGCCCGGAGGATCTCCACGGCCCGGTCCTGGCTGCAGCGGTTCTGGGCCATGACGATGCCCACGGCCAGGTCGATGGTGGTGCGCGAGCTCATCGCCGCCCGCAGGTCGGTCTCGGTGTCGCGGTGGCGGGCCAGGCGCACGGCCAGGGCCAGCGACGCCGACACGGAGGCCACCTGGCGGGTGACGACGTCGATGGTGGCCGCGTCGAAGGTCCCGGGGCGCTCGGCGTAGACGTTCAGCCCGGCGGCCGCCTCTCCCCCGAGCTCCAGGGGCACGCCCAGGGCGGCGCCGATCCCGGCCGCGGCCGCGGCCTGCCCGTAGGCCGGCCAGCGGGGGTCGGTGCCGGTGTCGGCCACGTGCACCACCCGGTGCTCGCGGGCGGCCGCCAGGCAGGGCCCGTCGCCGTAGTGGTACTGGATCTCGTCCAGGGCCTCCGCGCGCGGGCTCGAGGAGGCCACCGTGGCCGAGCGCCGCGGCCGCAGCAGCGTCACCGCGCACCACACCTCGTCCCCGTCGGTGGACAGGGCCTGGGCCATGGTGGCGGTGAACTCGTCGAGGAACGCGGTGATGTCCTCGGACTCCAGCAGTAGCTCCTGCAGCTGGGCCACCGGGGCCCCGCTCGGGTCGCGCTCGGTCATGGGGTCCCCTGTCGTCGGTCATGCGCTGGATCGGCGGTCGCCCCGGAGGTCCCGGACGTCCTGGGACCATCGTGCCAGGGATCCGGAACGGCGCGGACGGCCGGCGGGTGCGCACGCGGTGGAGCGCACCCGCCGGCCGTCCGTGCGGCGGCTCAGACGAAGAGGGCGGTGACCTTCAGGGCGGTCTGGGTGATCCCGTAGACCAGCGGGACCCCGACGAGGACCCAGCCGAGGGCCAGTCGTGCACGGCTCATGTCATGCCTCCTTCGCGAGGACCTTGGTGTCGGACGGGGCGGTGGCGGGCTCGTGGTAGCGGGCGTCCACGGGCCGGACCAGGAGGTTGGCGACGAAGCCGACGACCAGCAGGCCGACCATCGTCAGCAGCGCGGGCTGGTAGGCCTGCGCGGTGAGCTCCCCGGGGGTGCCCTGGGCGTCGAGGAACGCGTTGACGATGAGGGGTCCGGCGATGCCGGCGGCGGACCAGGCCGTGAGCAGCCGGCCGTGGATGGCCCCGACCTGGAACGTCCCGAAGAGGTCCCGCAGGTAGGCCGGCACCGTGGCGAAGCCGCCGCCGTAGAACGAGATGATGACGAAGGCCAGCAGCACGAACAGGATCGTGGAGCTCGACCCGAACAGGGCCAGCACGGTGTAGAGGACGGCCCCCACGCCCAGGTAGATCATGTAGATGCGCTTGCGCCCCACGACGTCCGAGGTGGTCGACCACACGAAGCGCCCGCCCATGTTGCCGATGGACAGCAGCCCCACGAAGCCGCCGGCCACCCCGGCGGTCACGAGGGACGCCCCGTCGGCCTGGCGGAAGAAGTCCTGGATCATGGGGGCGGCCTGCTCGAGGATGCCGATGCCCGCCGTGACGTTGCAGAACAGCACGATCCACACGAGCCAGAACTGCCGGGTCCGGATCGCGTTGTTCGCGGAGACGTGGTTCGTGGTGACGAGCGCCTTCTTCGCGACCGTCGACGGGTCGAAGCCCTCGGGCTTCCAGCCCTCGGCGGGGACCTTGATGGTGAACGCCCCGAAGAGCATGTAGGCGAGGTAGACGACCGCGAGGGTCAGGAAGAGCTTGCCCACGGCGTCCCCGCTCGCCACCCCTCCCTGGCCGCCCGACTCCGAGTCGTAGAGGTTGAGCAGCGCCGCGGAGAGCGGGCTGGCGATCAGCGCCCCGCCGCCGAAGCCCATGATCGCCATGCCCGTGGCGAGTCCCGGGCGGTCGGGGAACCACTTGATCAGCGTGGAGACGGGCGAGATGTAGCCGATGCCCAGGCCGATCCCGCCGATCACGCCGTAGCCGAGGTAGACCAGCCACAGCTGCTCCGTGAAGATCCCGGCCGCGCCCACCAGGAACCCGCCGGACCACAGCAGGGCGGCGGTGAACATCGCCTTGCGCGGCCCGTTGGTGTCCACCCACGTGCCGAAGACGGCCGCGGACAGGCCCAGCATGACGATCGCGATGGAGAAGATGATGCCGATCTCCGTCAGGCTCGCGTCGAAGTGCTCCACCAGCGCGGTCTTGTACACGCTCGTGGCGTAGGCCTGGCCGATGCACAGGTGCACCGCCAGGGCCGCGGGGGGAATGAGCCAGCGGTTGAAGCCGGGGGGCGCCACCGTGTGCTCTCGATCCAGCCAGCCCATGCCTCGACTCCTTCTCTGCTGCGGACATGCCGTGGCAGGACGGGCCCGGGACGGCCTGGGGGCACGGGACCGGGCGCACCCGCTGCGGCGCACGAGGGTGAATCATGTCACACAGAGGTCACGAGTGGAAAGCACCCTGTCGACCGCCGGCGCAGCCCACCCGGCTTCACCGCCCCCGCAGGGCCCGCCACGCGCGCCGCCAGAACGCGGCGAAGCCCCGCTCCGCGACCGTCCGCTCCAGCTGCTCGATCCGGGCCGACTGCGCGCGGACGAGCTCGAGGAGCTCGCGAGCGAGGGCCTCGGAGCCGTCCAGGCGCACGTGCAGCCCCTCCGCCTGCGTGCGGACCTCCTGGCCGAGGTACAGCGGCAGGCCGATGCCGTTCTCGGCGGTCCACTGCCTGAGGTGGCGCTCGCGCACGAGCAGCTCGTCCCGGCGGCGGAGCTCCGGGCCCGATGCACCGCCCCGCCGGGCCCGGACGGGGCGCGGAGGGCCCTCGACGAGACCCGCGGTGAAGGTCTCGAGGAAGCGCAGGCGGAACTCCCAGTCCGCGGCGGCGGAGAGGGTCTCGTCGTAGTCGCCGAGCACCCCGTGCACCGCGCGCCGGTACACGAACGCCCCGGACGCCGTGCGGTCGCCGCCGAGCGCGCCGGTGAGACTGGGGGCCGCGGGAGCCGGCGAGGCGGCGTCCGGACTGCGCTCGAGGACCACCACGCCGTCGTCCGTGGCCAGCGGGTCCTCGAGCCGGGCCACGGCCCGCTGCAGGACCGTGGGGAACCATGCGTCATGGTCGTCGCGGAGCACCACGAGCTCCGAGTCGCCCGCGCGCAGCCCGCGGTTGGCCGTGGCCCCCGGGGGCAGGCCGCGATGGTGGTGCAGGACCGCCGCCCGCCCCGCGAGCTCCTCCTGCCGCGCGGCGAGGATCTCGTCGACCTCGCTGGGATCGGCTCCGCCGTCCACCACGACCAGCCGCCAGTCGGTGAAGGTCTGCTCCAGGACGCCGTCGAGGGCGCGGGCCAGCTCCGCGGACCGTCCGCGGGCCCGGAGCACGACGGCGACCGTGGGACGAGCGGGCGGCACCGCGGGGACGACGTACCGGCGCCGGAGGGAGCGCACCACCGGGGCCCCGACCCCGCGCGGCGCGACGACCGTCGCGGGCGGCGGCTGGGGCTGCCCGCCGCCGAGCGCCTCGGCCACGCCGTCCCACCAGCGCTCCCCCGCGGCGCGCAGGGCCGGCACCGCGTCGGCCAGCGCCGAGTGGACCGCCGCGCGGTGCTCGACGGCCTCCGAGGCCCACTGCTGGACGGCGGCCCGGGTGTCCCACGCCGCGTCGCCGGGAGTGAGCAGCGCGGCCAGCGGCACCACGTGCTCGGCCAGCCCCCACCGGTGCAGCACGGCGTCTATGCGTGCAGTGGCATATGCGTCCGTGCCGACGGCGAGGACGTCCGCGCCGCCGGCGAGCCCGAGGGCGACCGCACGGGGACAGGTGGTCACGACGTGCTCGGCCGCGCCCACCAGCGCGTCCGCCGCCCCCGGCGCCGGCAGGAGCCGCCGGACGTCCTGCGGCAGGTGCGCGGCGACGGCCGCGGCGAAGTCGGCGTCCTCCGCACGGCACGGCAGGACGGCGACCGTCCCGGGCGCCCGGTGCACCAGGGCGTCCAGCAGGGCGGCGAGCACCGGTGCGGCCTCCTCCGGGTCGATCGGCCCCGTGGGGCGTTCGAGGACCGCGACGACCGACGGCGGCCCCTGCTCCGGCGCGTGCTCCGGGACGGAACCGGGGGCGGCGCCCGGTGCGGCGGCATCCGAGGCGGCGACGGGATCCGGTGCGGCAGCGGGATCAGGGAGGAAGAGGGTGTCGTCCCAGCCGAGGTGCAGACCGGGATGCTCCGGGCAGAGCCGGGAGGCCAGGGCCGAGGAGGGCTCGTCCCGCAGCCCCACGAGCGAGGCCGCGGCCAGCAGCTCGCGCAGGACGTCCGCCGGAGCGTCGCGGACGTCGAGGGCCAGGCCGCTGAGCACGACCGGCCGGCCGTGCCGCACCGCGGCCCGCGCCGCCGCGAGCCAGCCGGTGAGCAGCTCCGGGTCGGCGGGGCGCTCGGTCCCGACCAGCAGGAGCCCCTCCGCGGCCGGCGGCGCCTCCCCCGTGACCCCCGGCGCCGCGGCACCCGGTGCCGCGGCGTCCTCCGCTCCCGACTCCGCCCCCGTGGAGAGCCGTGGGGCACCCGGCGACGCGAGCACCGCCTCGACCCCGCGCGCCGCGAGCTGCTGGAGCAGGCGGTCCAGCCCGGCCTCCTGGCCGAGGTGCGGCTCCCGGCCGCTGGTGCTGCTCAGGACGTCGATGCGCATGACGGGACAGGCCTTTCCTCGGGCGGCTCGTGCGCCACCAGTCTTCCAGGCGGCCCCTCGCCGGGGCACCCACGGCGGGGTCCGACCCCGGACTGTCCCTCGCAGGGTGTACGAAGTTGCAGGTCCGTACGGATCTGCCTTGTCCGCGTGCGAGCGGGTCCGTCATCGTGGAAGCACCACAGAGCACCGTCTCCACCGGCAGCGACCACGTCGAGGACCGTTGCCCGAGCAGCTCTCCATCGACTCCCCATGTATGCCTGTTTCGGCATATCACTGTGGGGGATGGAGGGCGGCCCGGGCCGTCGACCGCCCGTCGCCGGTCCGGGCCGGACCGGCCCCGGAGAGCCCGCGCACCTCGTCGCGGGAGAAGTCGAGGAGTTCCCAGCATGTTGACCGCCGCCGTCGTCAGCCCCCAGCCCATGACCCGCATCGCGATGCAGCGGGAGTCCCTGGAGCACCCCGAGCACGGGGTGCGGGTCGGCACCGTGGCGGGGACCGTTCCGGAGTTCCTGGCCCAGAACGCGGCGGAGGCCGCCGTGGTGCTGCTGAGCCTCAACACCCAGGACGGCCGCAGCCTGGTGCAGAACATCACCGACCTCGTCGCGCACGAGCACACCGTGGTGGTCCTCGCGCCGCCGGACGAGCTCGTCCGCGTCCGCTCGGCCTTCACGTGCGGGGCCTCGGGGGCCGTGGGCAAGTGCGAACCCATCAAGGCGGTCTTCCGGACCATGCGGCTGGCCAAGCAGCTGGGCCACTTCGTGAGCGACGACCTCCAGGCCTCCCTCGCCGAGCTGCCCAGCCGACTCCCGGCCAAGCTGTCCGCCCGGGAGCGCGAGGTGCTCGCGCTCTACGTGGACGGCCTCCAGGAGCAGGAGGT
Organism: Kocuria sediminis; assembly: GCF_009735315.1. Classification (NCBI taxonomy): domain Bacteria; kingdom Bacillati; phylum Actinomycetota; class Actinomycetes; order Micrococcales; family Micrococcaceae; genus Kocuria; species Kocuria sediminis. The sequence continues at coordinate 80,103 of NZ_WOGU01000006.1, read as the reverse complement.
GGCCGCCCGGCTGCGGATCGCGGAGTCCACGGTCGAGGAGCACCTCAAGCGGATCCGGCGCAAGTACGCCCTCGTGGAGCGCCCGGCGCGCACCAAGCTCGAGCTGTACAAGCGGGCCATCGAGGACGGCATCATCCCGCCCGTCCTGCCCCTCGCCTGAGGGCCGGCGCACCGGGACGGACACCGCCGCGGGCGGGCCGGCCCCGGGCTGGGCCCACCGTGACCGCCCTGTTGCGCGCTGTCCGTTGTGGCCCCCGAGAGCCCGTTCCTAGACTGGGACCAGCACCATCGTGCGCGGTCCGTGTCCTGCACCGGACCCGCGTTCCCGGCCCGGCCCACGCGCACGACCAGGACGGCCCGGCCCGGCGTCGTCGGCGGTGGCGTGCGCGCCGCCGATCGAAGGAGTTCGTCCGGGGGCGAGCGCCTCCGCACACAGGAAGCCAGTCCGATGGGGATCGTGGACCGTGGGGAGCATGACGACGAGGTCGCGCGGGCGCTCGAGGCGCTGCGGACCCGACTGACCGGGACACTGGTCGAGCCCGACGACCCGCTCTACGACGAGGCACGGCAGGTCTGGAACGGCATGATCGACGTGCGGCCGCGCGCCGTCGCCCGGGTGGGTTCGGTGGCCGACATCGACCCGGTGCTGGCCACGGCCCAGCACACGGGCCTGCCGCTGGCCGTGCGCGGCGGAGGGCACAACGTGGCCGGGCACGGCACGGTGGAGGGCGGGCTGGTCCTGGACCTGAGCGCGCTGCGCCGGGTGGACGTGGACCCCGGGACCCGGCACGTCACGGTGGAGCCCGGCGCGACCCTCGCCGACGTCGACCGCGCCACCGTCCCGCACGGGCTGGCCGTGCCCGTCGGCGTGGTGAGCGCCACCGGTGTCGCCGGCCTCACGGTGGGCGGCGGCGTGGGCTGGCTGACCCGCAGCAACGGCCTCACCCTCGACAACCTCGTCGGCGCCGAGGTGATCACCGGGACCCGGGAGCACCTGCACGTCGACGCGGAGCACAACCCGGACCTGTTCTGGGGGATCCGCGGCGGGGGCGGGAACTTCGGTGTGGTGACCTCCTTCACCTTCCTCGCCCGGCGGCTGCCGCCGTCCGTGCTGGGCGGGAACCTGGTCTACCGGCGAGCGCAGTGGCGGACCGCGCTGCAGGCCTACGCCCGCTGGACCGCGGACCTGCCGGACGAGATGAACAGCATCGTCTCGATCCTGCGCCTGCCGCCCAGCTTCGGCATGGGCGAGGAGCCGCTGCTGATCGTCGGCTTCGCCTGGATGTCGCCCGACCACGAGGACGGCCTGGGCCTGGTCGAGCGCCTGCGCGCGGACGCGCCGCCCGACGAGGAGGAGGTCGGCCCGGTGCAGTGGCTCGAGTGGCAGTCGGCCATGGACGAGCTCTTCCCCCGGGGCGCGCGCGGCTACTGGAAGAACGCCTCCTTCTCCCGCCTGGACGACGAGGTGATCGACGCCCTGCTCGGCTTCGCCACCGAGGTCACCTGGTTCGGCACCGGCATCGACATCCACCACATGGGGGGCTTCTTCGGCCGGGTGCCCGCCGGGGCGACCGCCTTCCCCAACCGGTCGTCGCGGTACTGGCTCAACGTCTACGGCTACTGGCAGGACCCGGCCGAGGACGCCCGCCTGACCGCCTTCGCCCGGAAGGCCCACGCCGCCATGGCGCCGTTCGCCGAGCTCGGCCAGTACGTGAACTTCCTCGGCGCCGAGCAGGGACCCGTCACCCCCGAGGCGGCGCGGCAGGCCTACGGGGAGCGGACGCACCGGCGACTCGTGGAGCTGAAGGACCGCTACGACCCGGGCAACATCTTCCGGCTCAACCACAACATCGTGCCGAGCGCCGCCTGACGGGCGCGGCGGAGGAGGCAGACCCGTGGGACAGCACGTGCGCGCCGGAGGGCTCGAGATCTGGACGGAACAGGTGGGCAGCGGACCCGACGTCCTGCTGATCGGAGGACTGGGCGACACCGTCGAGTCCTGGCAGTTCCAGTTGGACGGGCTGGCCGACCGGTACCGGCTCACCGCGTTCGACAACCGCGGGGCGGGACGCACCGCCATGCCCGACGGCCCCGTGTCGGTGGCGGACATGGCCGACGACGCCGCCGGGGTGCTCCGGGCCCTCGACATCCCTGCCTCCCACGTGGCCGGCTTCTCCGGGGGCAGCATCATTGCGCAGGAGCTGGCGCTGCGCCACCCGGAGCTGGTCCGGAGCCTCGTGCTGCAGAGCACCTGGTCGGTCCCGGACCCCTACCTCCGGTCCTGGGGTCGCTTCGTCCGCTGGCTGGTCGGGGCCGCCCCCGGGGAGCGCGAGTTCCTGGAGTGGTTCTTCCTGTTCATCTACACGCCGCGGGCGCACAACGACGGCACCGTGGGCCGGTTCATCGACGAGGTGCTCGCCTTCCCGTACCCGCAGCCGGCGGAAAACGTGCAGCGCCACATGGATGCGTTCCTCCGCCACGAGACCACCGACCGTCTGCCCCGGATCGCGGTCCCGACCTACGTCCTGGCCGGTGGTCTGGACGTCACGGCCCGGCCCGAGCTCTGCAGAGCCGTCGCGGACCTCATCCCCGGCGCCCGGTTCCAGGTGCTCGAGGAGGAGTCCCATCAGCCCTTCCAGGAGGTCCCGGAGCAGTGGAACGCGCTGGTCGACGCCTTCTGGCGGGAGCTCGACGCACCGGCCGCCCCGGGCCGCGGCTGAGGACGCGGCTCAGGCCGCACCGAGCAGCCGCAGCACGGCCGCGGCGGCCGCGCCCAGGAGGACGACCAGCAGGAACGGCGCCCGCAGCATCAGGGCGACCCCCGCCACCAGCAGGGCCCCGAGCCGGGCGTCGAGCACCAGCGCCTGGCCGGAGCCGAAGGCGTTCATCACCACGAGGGCGGCCAGCAGGCCCACCGTGACGGTGCCCGCCATCCGGCCCACCCGGGGGTCGTCCAGCACCCGGTCCGGCACGAGGTAGCCCACGAGCTTCAGCCCGTAGGCGAGCGCGCACGCCGCGAGGACCCAGAACCACATGCTCATGCCCCGGCCTCCGTCCGGCCGGACGCGGCCCCTGCCGCGTCGGTCCCCCGGCGGCGGGAGCAGCCGAGGAGCGCGGCGACCACCGCGGCCACCAGGATCGGCAGCCCGGGCGGCAGCACCGGGATGGTCAGCGCCGTGACGAGGGCGCACACCACCGCGACGGCCACGGGCTCCCGGGCGCTGAGCCGGGGCCACAGCAGGCCGAGGAAGGCCGCCACGGCGGCGCCGTCCAGGCCCCAGCGGGCGGGATCGCCGAGGGCGTTGCCGAGCAGCGCGCCGACCACGGTGAACAGGTTCCAGAGCAGGAACACCCCGACCCCCGCGGTCCAGAACCCCCGCTTCTCCTCCAGAGGGTGGGTCTGGGAGGACGCCGCCGCATTGGACTCGTCGATGGTCACGTGCGCGGCGAGGAGCCGGAGCCCGCCGCGCGGACGGACCAGGGCGTTCATGCTCATGCCGTAGACGGCGTTGCGCACCCCGAGCAGCGTCGCGGCGCCCAGGGCCGAAGCCCCGGCCCCGCCGCCCGAGACCACCCCGATGAAGGCGAACTGGGACCCGCCCGTGAACATGAGCGCGGACAGGGCCACCGTCTGCCAGAAGCTCAGGCCCGCCGCCACGGACAGGGCGCCGAAGGAGATCCCGTACAGCCCGGTGGCCACGGACAGGGACAGCCCGATCCGCACCGCCGGCGAGCTCCGCCAGTCGACGGGGAGGGCAGGGCTCACGGGGCGATCCCCGTGGCCTGCCGGGGCGCCGGCGCGCTCCGGCGTCCCTGCGCGGCGTCGAGGGCGTCCATAGCCTGGACGAGGGCCAGGTGGGTGAAGGTCTGGGGGAAGTTGCCGGTCATCCGCCGCCGGTCGGGCGACCACTCGGTGGACAGCAGGCCGAGGTCGTTGGCGCGGGAGAGGACCAGGTCCACGAGTTTGCGGGCGCTGTCGGTGCGCCCGGAGCGGGCGTACTGGGCGGCCAGCCACAGGGACGCGCCGAGGTGCGGGTTGTCCTGGCCCGAGAACCCGTCCACGCCGATCACCCCGGCGTAGGCGTCGGGGTCCTCGGGGTCCACGGGTCCCAGGACGTTGCGGTAGCGGTGGATCAGCCCGCACGGGTGCCGCAGCTCCTCCTCGATCCGCCGCACGGTGCCCAGCATCCGCTCGTCGTCGTGGGCCACGAAGCCCACCTGCGGCAGCTGGAGCAGGGAGGCGTCCACGGTCTTCGACCCGTAGTACTGCACGAAGGAGCCGACCTCGGGGTCGTAGCCGCTCGTCCAGATCTCCTCGGCCAGGGCGTCCCGCAGCTGCTCCCACACCGGGGCGTCCCCGGGCAGCCCGTGCAGGCGCACGGCGTCCACCCCGGACTGCAGGGCCGCCCACATGAGCACCCGGGAGTGCGTGTAGTACTGCCGCTCGCCGCGCATCTCCCACAGGCCTTGGTCCTTGACCTCGTAGTTTTCCACCACCGAGCGCAGCATCGCCTGCTGGAGCGGCCAGGAGAGGTGGTCCTCCGGCGCCCCGCGCCGGCGCAGCTTCTCGAACACGACCATGACGTGGCCCACGGCGTCCGTCTGGTGCTGGCCCGCCGCGCCGTTGCCCTCGCGGACCGGGCGGGAGCGCTCGTAGCCGGGCAGGTCCAGCTGGTGCTCGCGGCCGCGGCGCTCCCCGGCGACGCCGTAGATGTTCTGCAGGTCGTGGGGATCCCCGGCCACGGCCCGCAGCAGCCAGTTGCGCAGCTGCACGGCCTCCCGGTCGTGGTCGTGGTCGAGCATGACCTCCAGGGCCATCGCCGCGTCCCGCAGCCAGGAGAAGCGGTGGTCCCAGTTGCGCTCGCCGCCCACCACGTCCGGCAGCGAGGTGGTGGGCGCGGCCACCAGCCCGCCCGTCTCCTGGTGCATCAGGGCCCGCACCACGAGCAGCGAGCGCCGGACCACGTCCGAGCGCCGGGCCACGGCGTGGCCGCGGACCGGGACGATGTGCACCGGCTCGTCCTGCTCGGTGGCGGGCGGGGTGTAGAGCCCGGACCAGTCCTGCCACAGCTCCACGGTGCGGGTGAGCTGCTCGTTGACGTCCACCGGCGCCGGCGGTGTGCGGTGGGACGGGAAGTGGGTCAGCACGAAGTCCCGGGCCTGGCCGGCGGAGACCGTGAAGGTCCCGCGGTGGCGGCGTTCGTCGTCGTCGGAGGACTCGGGCAGGGGCTCGCCGCGCAGCACGAGCGCGTCCGGCCCGGCCATGGCCACGAGCATGGGCGGGGCGGGGTCCCCGCCCTCGGGGTCCTCCTCCCCCTCGAAGCGGCTGACCCAGGGCACCACGGCGCCGTAGCCGAAGCGGACCCGCAGCTCCTGGTACATCTCGACCTCCCCGGTGAGGCCCTCCACGCGGCGGATCAGGTCCGTGCGGGAGGTCAGCGGGAGGAAGTCGGTGACGCGCACGGAGCCGGAGTCCGTCACCCACACGGTCTGCAGCACGAAGGTGTTCTCCACGTAGAACCGCTCCGCGACCTGGGCCCCGCTCTCCTCCTCGTCGAGGACCTCACCGCCGGCCTCGTCGGCGACCGTGCAGGAGGGGGCGAGCAGCCAGCGCCCGTGGTCGGCCTCGCCCAGCAGGGCGCCGAAGACCGAGGGGGAGTCGAAGCGCGGGGCGCACAGCCAGTCGACCGAGCCGGTGCGGGAGACGAGCGGGCCCGTGCGCATGTTCGAGAGCAGGGCGTAGTCCTCGATCAGTGAAGCCATGCCTCAAGATTGGCACATCGGCGCGGTGCCCCCGGCCCGGCCCTTGAAGCATACCCCGGTGGGGTATACAGTGTTCGCAGGACGACCGAGGAGGACCCATGACCCAGACCCTGCCGCCGCACGGGTACACCCAGGACAAGGACGCGTACCTCAAGCGCCTGCGGCGCATCGAGGGCCAGGTCCGCGGCATCCACCGGATGGTCGAGGAGGACAAGTACTGCATCGACATCCTCACCCAGATCTCCGCGATCCAGTCGGCGCTCAAGGCCGTGAGCCTCGGCCTGCTGGACGAGCACCTCAACCACTGCGTCGTGGGCGCCGTCGAGGCCGCCCAGGAGTCCGGGGACGTCGCCAGCGTGGACGACAAGCTCCAGGAGGCGTCCGCGGCCATCGCGCGTCTGCTCAAGAGCTGACCCGACCCGCCCCCGCTCCCCGACCCGCACTCACCGATACCCCAGAGGAGACCACCGTGCAGACCACCGTCAACGTGTCCGGAATGACCTGCGGGCACTGCGTCATGTCCGTCACCGAGGAGCTGACCGAGCTGGACGGCGTCGAGTCCGTCGACGTCGACCTGGTCGCCGGCGGCGTGTCCCCCGTCGTCGTCACCGCCTCCCGCGAGCTGACGCCCGAGGAGATCGCCGCGGCCGTCGAGGAAGCGGGGTACTCGGTTGCCTGAGACCCGCACGCGCGCGGCGGCGCCCGACCGGGTGGCCGGGCCCCTGCGCACCCTCGAGCTGGAGATCACCGGCATGACGTGCTCCTCGTGCGTGAGCCGGGTCGAGAAGAAGCTCGGCAGAATCGACGGCGTGGCCGCCTCCGTGAACCTCGCCCTGGAGACCGCCACGGTCCGTGTCCCGGAGGGCGTGAGCGACGAGCAGATCCTCGGGACGGTCGAGAACGCCGGCTACGGGGCCGTCGTCAAGAGGGCGCCCCGCCCCGGGCCCGACGACGGCGGGAGCGGCGGAGGGTCCGTCTCCGCGATGGAGCGGGTGTCCGGCCGGGAGGCCTCCTCGCTGCGCTCCCCCGAGTCCCTGCGCCGGCGCCTGGTCGTGGCCGGCACCCTCTCCCTGCCGGTGGTCGTGATCTCGATGCTGCCCGGCTTCCAGTTCCCGCACTGGGGCTGGGTGGCCGCGCTGCTGAGCCTGCCGGTCGTGACCTGGGCCGCCTGGCCGTTCCACCGCTCGGCCGCCGTCAACGCCCGGCACCTCACCTCCACCATGGACACCCTCGTCTCCCTGGGCGTCTCCGCCGCGTACCTGTTCTCGCTGTGGAACCTGCTGCGCGACCCGGCCATGACGGCCGGGGCGATGCTCGGGCACACCATGGACATGAGCGGGCACCAGCTGTACTTCGAGACCGGCGCCCTGGTGACCGCCTTCCTGCTGCTGGGCCGCTACCTCGAGGCGCGGGCTAAGGCCCGCTCCGGGGAGGCGCTGCGCGCGCTGCTCGAGCTGGGCGCCAAGGACGCCGTCGTCCTGCGGGACGGCGTCGAGACGAGCGTGCCGGCCGAGCAGCTGCAGCCCGGGGACCGGATCGTGGTGCGCCCCGGGGAGAAGATCGCCACCGACGGCGTGGTCCTCGAGGGCCGCTCGGCCGTGGACACCTCCCTGCTCACCGGCGAGTCCCTGCCGGTGGAGGTGGGCGTCGGCGACGCCGTGACCGGGGCGACGATCAACACGAACGGCCGGCTGCTGGTCGAGGCGACCCGTGTGGGCGCCGACACGACCCTGGCCCAGATGGGCCGGGCGGTGGCCCGGGCGCAGACGAGCAAGGCGCCCGTGGCCCGGCTCGCAGACCGGATCTCCGGGGTCTTCGTCCCGGTCGTGCTCGTGCTGGCCCTGCTCACGCTGGTGGGCTGGCTGGTGCTGACCGGCGACGTCGACGCCGCGTTCGTGGCGGCGGTCTCCGTCCTCGTCATCGCCTGCCCGTGCGCCCTCGGCCTGGCCACGCCCACGGCCCTGCTCACCGGCACCGGCCGCGGCGCGCAGCTGGGGATCCTCATCAAGGGCGCCGAGGTGCTCGAGGACACCCGCACCGTGGACACCGTGGTGCTGGACAAGACCGGCACCGTGACCAGCGGTCGGCTCTCCGTGGTCGCGGTGACCCCGGTGGGCGCCTGCTCCCGGGACCAGGTGCTGGACCTCGCCGCCTCGGTGGAGCAGCACTCCGAGCACCCGATCGCCCGGGCCGTGGCTGAGGCCACCCCGCACCGGTTCCCGCTCTCCGGCTTCGTCTCGGCCCCCGGCGGCGGCGTCCGCGCGCACGTGGCGGACGGGATGCACTCCCGCTCGGTGGTGGTCGGGCGCACCACCTGGCTCGCCGAGAACGGCGTGCGCCTCGACGCCGCCCAGCTGGAGGCGCTGCGGCGCGCCCAGGAGGGCGGGTTCACCACGATCCTCGTGGCCGTCGACGGGGCCCTCGCCGGGTTCGTGGACCTGCGCGACACCGTGAAGGACGACGCCCGGGAGGCGATCGCGCGGCTCCAGGGCCTGGGGCTGCGTCCCCTGCTGCTGACCGGGGACAACGAGCCGGTGGCCCGCGCGGTCGCGGCCGAGGCCGGCATCCCCGCCGAGGACGTCGTCGCCGACGTCAGCCCGGAGGGCAAGGTCGCGGTGGTCCGCGACCTGCAGGACGACGGGCGCGTGGTCGCCATGGTGGGCGACGGCGTCAACGACGCCGCCGCGCTGGCCCAGGCCGACCTCGGGATCGCGATGGGCTCGGGCACGGACGCGGCCATCGAGGCCGCGGACATCACCATCGTGCGCAGCGACGTGGGATCGGTGCCCACGGCCATCGCACTGTCCCGCCGCACCCTGTCGGTGATCAAGTCCAACCTGTTCTGGGCCTTCGCCTACAACACGGTGGCCATCCCGGTGGCGGCCGCCGGGCTGCTCAACCCGGTGATCGCGGGCGCGGCCATGGCCTTCAGCTCCGTGTTCGTGGTGCTGAACTCCCTGCGGCTGCGCGGCTTCGGCCGCTGAGCCGGACCCCGGCCCGCACGCGCGGACGCCCCGGGAGGGCCGATGTCCTCCCGGGGCGTCGTCGCGTGCGGCACGCGCCGGTCAGGCGTCGCTGCTGCCCGGGGTGGCCACGCTCTCCTCGTCCTCCTCGAGGACCGGCAGCTCGCTCTTCTGCTCCTCCTGCGGGGCGTTCGAGTAGCTGTCCTCCGGATCGGCGCCCGGTGCGGCCGCCATCCGCTGCTCGACCTTCTTCTCGAACTCCGCGTCGCCCTCGGTGGGCGGCTCCGGCTGCTGGCTCATGCTGTCTCCCGTCCTTGCGTCTGGAGCGGGGGCGCGGGTCGGCCCGGCTGCTCAGGTGGTGTCCAATCTACTGAGCGCGCGGACGGCGGCCAAGCACGCGGGTCCGGGGACCCGCAGCCGGCCGCCGGGGCTCAGGAGCGGGGCGCTCCGTCGTCGCCGTGCGTGCTCTGGCCGGTGTCCCTCGTCGTGTCCCCGCCCGCGTCCCGGGCCGGGCCCTCGGCAGGGCGCCGGCCGAGCAGGTCCTCGCCCCGGGTGTCGGGACGGACGCGCTGGCCGAACTCGGCCTCGCCGGCCGGCCGTGCGGCGGCCTCGCGGCGGGCGCGGGCCTCGGCGTAGAGCTTGGCCGAGGAGCGGTTGACGCCGGTGCCCTCCCCCAGATGGGGGTCGTTGGGCTTCTCGACGATCATGAGGGTGGCGCTGACCACCAGGGCCACGATGAACACGATGCCGGCCGCGATGAAGGCCAGGTCCAGGCGCAGCTGGTTCTCGGTCCCGCCGCTGGCGAAGATCGCGACGCCGCCGAAGGCCACGGCCGCGAGCACGGCGGACAGGATCAGGGGGCCCTTGACGTCGGCCCGGAAGCCGCCTCGCGAGCCCTTGCGCTGTGCCACTCGTCCTCCTCGTGAAACCGGTGTGGTGGGCAGGCCGGGGCCTGCCGTGCGGTTGTCCAGTCTACGCCGTTCCGGCGGAGGCCCGTCCCCGGCGGTCCTCGTGCCGCAGGCTCAGCGCGGCGAGCAGGTGGGTGACGCCGATGACCACCGCGGCGGCGCCCACCACGCCGAACAGGGCCTTGGCGCCGAGGTCGGCCACCAGCACCAGGCCCGTGGCGGCGAGGACCGTGACGAGCCCGGCGATGGTCCAGTCCCGGCCCAGCGGGAAGGTGGTGCGGGACGTCAGCCCGAGCGCGAGCTCGGTGACCCCGGCGACGCCCATGACGAGCCCGGCGTAGAGCACGAGGCCGCCGGGGCTGTCCGCGCCGAGGACCGTGAGCACCCCGCCCACGGCGTAGAGCAGGCCGTAGGACTGCGGGACCTGCCGGCTGCGGCCCAGGTCCACGTGGTCGTTGCCGTTGAGCCGCAGCTGCAGCAGGATGCTCGCCGCGCCCGTCAGCAGGAGGTAGAGGCCCACGCCCCAGACCACCACGCCCATCGACGGCTCCTGCCAGAAGATGGTCACGGCGGCGAAGCACAGGGCCACGAGCGCGCGCAGCAGCGTGGGCGCGAACAGGTCGCGGTGTATGCCGGTGCTCGGTTCGGGGTTCACGGTGAGGCCTTTCGGGGACGGCTCGGCGGGAGGGCCCTGGTGCGGCGGCCCGGGCGGGGCCCGCGGGCCACGGCACAGTCTAGCGAGCGGCCCCGGTTGCCGGTCCGGGTGTCGGTCCGGGCGTCGGTCCGGGCGTCGGTCCGGGCGCCGAGAGCACCCGGGCCAGCACCGCGAGGGCGTCCGGCAGGGCGTCCCCCTCCGGGGCGGCGCCGGTGGCGCCGAAGCCCACGACGACACCGCGGCGCCCACCCCGCGCGCCCTCCGCCCAGTAGGAGCCCAGGGCGGCGACCCGCACGCCCGCCGCCGCGGCACGGGCCACGACGTCCTGCTCGTCGAAGGCCACCTCCCCGGTGAACTCCAGGACCGCGTGCAGCCCGCCGTCCATGGGCACGGCCCGCACCCCGCGGACGCCGGCGAGCGCGGCGCCGAGCAGGTCCCGCCGGCGCCGGTACTCCCGCCGCATCCGGGCGGTGTGCCGGCGCAGCCCGCCGTCGGCCAGGAAGCGGGCCATGGCGTCCTGGGCCACCGCCGAGGCGGGGTTGCCGAGGTCGGTGCGCAGCCGCAGCAGCTCCTCCCGCAGGGCCGGCGGGGCGACCAGGTAGCCGACCCCCAGTCCGGGTGCGAGGACCTTGGTGAAGGAGCCCAGCGTGGCCACGTGCCCGCCGCCGCCGAGCCGCCGGCCCGGGGCGGGCGGGCGCGCGGCGGCGCCGGGCCCGTGGTCGAGGGCGGACAGCGCCGGGAGGGGCTCGCCGACGTAGCGCAGCTCCGAGTCGTAGTCGTCCTCCACGATCAGGGCGTCGTGGGCGCGGGCCCAGTCGAGCAGCTCGAGGCGGCGGGCCGCGGGCATCGAGGCCCCGAGGGGGTACTGGTGGCTGGGGGTCACCACCACGGCGTCGGGGGCCCGGTCGACCTCCCAGTCCTCCGACCACGCGCCCGACCACGTGCCGGACGGCAGCCGGGCGGGGTCGAGGCCGTGGTCGTCGATCGGCACGGGCAGCACCCGGTGGCCGAGCCGTTCCGGCACCCGGCGCAGGGAGGGGTAGCCGGGGTCCTCCACGGCCACGCGCAGCGGGCGGCCGGCGAGCCCGCCCAGGGCGGCGAGCAGCAGCTGGAGGCCGTCCCGGGCGCCGGCCGTGACGAAGAGGTCCTGCGGGTCCCGGACCACGCCGCGCATCAGCCGCAGGTGCTCGGCGATCTGCTCGCGCAGCGGCTCCGCGCCCTGGGCCGGGGGCGCCGCGGCCCCCGCGGCGGCGGCCGCGGCGTCCCGCCACGCGGCCCGCCAGCCGGGGGTGGCCAGCCGCGCGGTGTCGGGGCGGCCGGGGGTGAGGTCGATCATGGGCCGGTCCCGGCCCCGCCGCGGCGGCGGCGCCGACGGCCGGGCCCCGGACCGGTCGCCCGGCCGGGGCCCGGCCCGCTCGACGCGGGAGCGGGCGAGGTCGGGATGGACGACGGTGGCCCCGTTGGTCGCGTGCAGATAGCCCTCGCCGTGGAGCTGGTCGTAGGCGGTCACCACGGAGCCCCGGGAGATGCCGAGCCGGGCGGCGAGCCCGCGCGTGGAGGGCAGCGGGTCCCCGGGGCGCAGCGCGCCGGAGACCACCAGGTCCCGCAGCTGCTGGACGAGCTGGGCGGGCAGCGGGGCGGGATCGGCGCGGTCGACGCGCACGGGCACGTCGACGTCGTGGGGGTGGCGCACGGGCACCTCGTTCCCGGGTCGTGGTCCGGGCGGCGCCGGACCGGAAGTGGTCCAACAGATTCTACCGTTGGTGGACCTGTTGATGGACCACTCATGGGCGGAAGATGGACGCATGACCGATCTGCAGACCACCCCTGCCCAGAACTCCGCCCGGACGACCTCCCCCGCGGACGCCACCCCGCTTACCGGCTCCCCGCTGGTCAAGCGCGGGCTCGCCGACATGCTCAAGGGCGGCGTCATCATGGACGTCGTCACCGCCGAGCAGGCCCGCATCGCCGAGGACGCCGGCGCCGTGGCCGTCATGGCCCTCGAGCGGGTGCCCGCCGACATCCGCGCCCAGGGCGGCGTGGCCCGCATGTCCGACCCGGACCTGATCGAGGGCATCCAGGCCGCCGTGTCGATCCCCGTGATGGCCAAGGTCCGCATCGGCCACTTCGTGGAGGCCCAGGTCCTGGAGCACCTGAAGGTCGACTACATCGACGAGTCCGAGGTCCTCTCCCCCGCCGACTACGTCAACCACATCGACAAGCAGCGCTTCACCGTCCCGTTCGTGTGCGGCGCCACCAACCTGGGCGAGGCCCTGCGCCGGCTCGCCGAGGGCGCCGCCATGATCCGCTCCAAGGGCGAGGCCGGCACCGGGGACGTCTCCGAGGCCACCAAGCACATCCGCACCATCCGCGGCCAGATCGCGGAGCTGCAGGCCCTCCACGCCGTCTCCCCCGACGCCCTCTACGTGAAGGCCAAGGAGCTCGCCGCCCCGTACGACATCGTCCTGGAGGTCGCCCGCACCGGGAAGCTGCCGGTCGTGCTGTTCACCGCCGGGGGCGTGGCCACCCCCGCGGACGCCGCCATGATGATGCAGCTCGGCGCGGACGGCGTGTTCGTGGGCTCGGGCATCTTCAAGTCCGGCAACCCCGCCGCCCGCGCGCAGGCCATCGTGAAGGCCACCGCCTACTACGACGACCCCGAGAAGATCGCCGAGGCCTCCCGCGGGCTCGGCGAGGCGATGGTCGGGATCAACGTGGGCGACCTCCCCGCCCCGCACCGGCTCGCGGAGCGCGGCTGGTGAGCTCCGCGCCCCGGGTCGGGGTCCTCGCCCTGCAGGGCGGGGTCGCCGAGCACGCCGCGATGCTGCAGCAGCTCGGCGCCGAGCCCGTGCTGGTGAAGACGGCCGAGCAGCTCACCGGGCTGGACGCGATCGTGCTGCCCGGCGGGGAGTCCTCCACGATGGACCGGCTGCTGCGCCTGTTCGGGCTGCGCGATCCGCTGCGCGACGCCGTACTGGGCGGCCTGCCGACCCTGGGCACGTGCGCCGGGCTGATCCTGCTCTCCTCCGGCATCGAGGACCCGGCCCCCGGCCAGCGCACCCTCGAGGTCCTGGACGTCACGGTGGCCCGCAACGCCTTCGGCTCCCAGACGGCCTCCGAGGAGGCCCAGCTCGCCTGGGGCGACGACGGGGCCACCGTGCGCGCGGCCTTCATCCGCGCCCCCGTGGTGACCCGCGTGGGCGAGGACGTCACGGTGCTGGCCCGGCACCGCGGCGAGGTGGTCGCGGTGTCGAGCGGCAGCGTCGTCGGCATCTCCTTCCACCCCGAGCTGACCGGGGAGACCACGGTGCACCGGCACCTGCTCTCCCTCGTCGCCGCCCGGCGGGCCCTGCCCGCCTGACCGGGCCCGGCGCGGCGCCGTCCACGCGACGGTGCCGCGCGGGCGGGCGCCGGGTCAGTAGCTGCCGGAGGCCCCGCCGCCGGTGAAGCCGCCGCCCCCGCCGAAGGACGACCCGCCCGCGCTGCCGCCCGCGCCGCCGCCCGAGCCGCCGGAGTACAGTCCCGGGTTGGCCAGGTAGAGCGGCAGCCATACCGCGGGGTTCGTCACGGCGTCGTCCGTGCGGTGGTGGTAGCGGTACGTCCGGTACGCCTTCTGCTGCTCCTCGGTGAGCCGCAGGTCCGGGTCCCGCTGCCGGGCCGCCCGCAGCTCCTCGTCGGCGATCCGCCGCCGGCGGCGCAGGTCCGCGGCGATCCACCAGGCCACCAGCACACCGACCAGGCCGGCCCCGCCCACGATCCAGCCGAGCAGGACCCAGTCGAAGGGCTCCTGCGGGGGCTCCTCGCCCTGCGCGTAGACGTAGATCTGCTCCACCGCCTCGGCCAGGCCCTCCGCGTAGCGCTCGTCCGCGAAGGCGGGCTCCAGCACGTCCTCCACGACCCGCTCCGCCTCGTCGTCCGTGAACTGCTCCCGCACCCCGTCCGCCGACTCGATCCGCAGCTCCCGGTCCCCGGTGGCCGCGAGCACGAGCACGCCGTTGTCCGCCCCGGCGTCGCCCACCTCCCACGCGGTGGCGATCTCGCGGGCACGGTCCTCGATCGACCCGTCCGTCTCCTCCACCGTCAGCACCGCGACCCGCGCGGCGTCCGTGGCCGTGTTGCGCTCCTCGATCAGGGCGTCGATCTCCCGCTCCTGCGCGTCGGTGAGGACGTCGGCGGCGTCCAGGACGGCGGAGTCGACGGGGGGCGCGGGAACTCCCGGCGCCGGGGCGGAGCACGCGGTGAGAACGGCGCCGCCCAGAGCGAGCACGGCCAGTGTCCGACGGCGCACAGTCCTCCTCCCCGGCACCCCGGGCGGTCCGGGGTCCGGTTCCACCGTGGCAGGTCGCGGCCGCGAGCGGATCCGCCTGCAGGGCGAGCTCCGGCGCCGCGGGACCGGAAGGACTCCGCCTGCGGGCGGACGGCGCCGGACCGGCTCAGCCCTTCCGGCGGGTGGGGACGACCATCACCGGGCAGCCGCCCTCGTTGAGCACGGCCTGGGAGACGGAGCCCATGAGCAGCCCCCGGAACCCGCCGTAGCCGCGGCTGCCGACCACCACGAGGTCCGCCGTCCGCCCCGCCTGCACCAGCTGGTCCGCGGGCGTGCCCGAGAACACGTACGTCTCGACGTCCAGTCCCGGGTGGTCCTCCCGCACGCCCGCGGCAACCTGGTCCACCAGGGCCTGCGCGGGCTCGGTGAGCTGCTCGCGCACCGCCCGGTCCAGGTCCGCGGAGCCGGTGGGCATGCTCGCGGCCTCCGGCACCACCGTGACCAGGGTCAGTCCCGTGCCGTGCCGCTCCGCGTACCGCGCGGCCGCGATGACGGCCGGGTTGTCCCGCCCCAGCCGGTCCACGCCGACGAGCACCCGGCCCCGGAACGGACCTCCGGCCCCGCGGTCCGCCCGCGGGTCCCAGCGCTCCGGGAGCACGATCACCGGGCACCGGGCGTGCGCCGAGGCCGCGGCCGATACCGAGCCCAGGCGTCCGCGCACGCCGCGGCGGCCGCGGCGGCCGAGCACCAGCGCCGCGGCGTGCTCGGACTCCTGCACCAGCACGCCCGCCGCGTCACCGCGCTCGACGACGCCGACGGCCGGAACACCGGCCTCCCGGGCCCTCGCGACGGCGGCGCCGGCGACCTGGTCGGCCTCCGACTCGATCGCCTCCAGGAACGGCCCGTACAGGCTGGGGTCCACGGCCACGGGCCGGCCCATGGAGACCACCACCCTCAGCTCGGACCCGAGGGACCTCGCCTCCTGGATCGCCCAGTCGAGGGCGCGGTCACTGTTCTCGGAGCCGTCGTAGCCGACGACGATCTGCTCTGCCATGGACGGCTGCTTCCTGTTCTCGCGGCCGGCGCTCCCGGAGGCGCCGCTCAGGCGGGGTGGGCGGGCACGATCATGACCGGTCCGGCGGCGTTCTCCAGCACGGCCTGGGAGACCGAGCCGAGCAGCAGTCCGCGGAACCCGCCGATGCCGCGGGAGCCGACCACGACCAGGTCCGCGGAGTGCGTGGCGTTCATCAGGATGCGCCCCGGGCGGCCGACGAAGATG
This sequence comes from Kocuria sediminis, assembly GCF_009735315.1. Taxonomy (NCBI): domain Bacteria; kingdom Bacillati; phylum Actinomycetota; class Actinomycetes; order Micrococcales; family Micrococcaceae; genus Kocuria; species Kocuria sediminis. Next base: position 64,268 of record NZ_WOGU01000006.1, on the reverse strand, counting down.
TGGTGCTCCACGGTGAGGCCGGGGTGCTCGGACGCGATCTCCTGCGAGATCTCCTCGAGCTTGCGCTCGGCCTCGCGGAAGTACCGGGCCTGGTTGAACTCGTCCTGGAACCAGGAGGGCGTGCCGGACAGGGCCCCGTTGACGGACACGAGCGCCAGGGGCTTGCCGTGCTCCTCGGCGTAGCGCACGGCCTGCCACAGCGCCGGGTTGCGCGAGCCGAGGGCGTCGAGACCCACGACCACCCGCCCGGAGAAGTCGACCTCCTCCGCCTTGACCGGCCCCTGGTCCTCGAGCGCGTAGTCGGTGCCGCCGCGGCTGCGCTCGCTGTGCCGCTTCTCGGCCGGCTCCGGGACGACCACGACCGGGCACTTGGCGTGCGCGGCGACCGCCGCGGACACCGAGCCGAGCCGGCCGCGCAGGGCCCCGCCGCGACCGCGCTTGCCCATGACGACGAGCGCGGCCCGGCCGGACTGCTCCACGACGGCCTTGGCGGCGTCCCCGGCGGCCTCGACGGTCTCCACGGGCAGCCCCGCGTCCTCCACGACCCGCCGGGCCTCGGCGAGGTGCTCCGCGTTCTCCTTGGTCACCGCCTCGGTGAAGCGCTGCTCGAGCCCGGGGTCGCCCACCCCGATGACCGGATAGGCGCCGACCAGGCGGACCGACAGGTTGTGCGCCCGGGCCTCCTCGACCGCCCGGTCGAGGGCGTGCCGGGCCTGGTCCGACCCGTCGATCCCGACGAGCACGACATCGTGTCCGGCAGCGGGCTGGTTCTGCGTGCGGGAGTCGTTGTCCATGGTCGAAATCCTAGGTGATCCACCGCACATCGCCCCGTGGGTTCCCGGTTGTTACCGCGCGTTCCGGAGCAGCCAGGCGTCGCCGCGGGCGCGCAGCCCGAGGGTCAGCGCCCGGGCTCCCAGGTAGCCTCCGGCGTAGGCGATCCACAGCCACACGAGCCCGCCGGCGCCCGAGCCGCCGGAGCCGGCCACGACGGCCAGCAGCGGGGCGTAGACGGCGAGGTTGAGCACCCCGGCCACGGCGAGGTAGCGGGCGTCCCCGGCCCCGATGAGCACCCCGTCGAGGACGAAGACGTAGGCGGCCAGCGGCTGGCCGGCCGCGACCACGAGCAGGGCCGCCGCGAACAGGGCCTGCACGGCCGGGTCCGGGCTGAGCAGGAAGCCCAGGCGCGTCCCGAGCACGGCCACGGCCAGGCCGGTCACCACCCCGAAGCCGAGGCCCCAGAGCACCAGCCGGCGCATCAGGTCGCGGATCGCCTGCCGCTCGGCCGGCTCCGCCAGGTCCCGGGCCCCCATGTCCCGGCCCAGCAGCGCCTGCGCGGCGATGGCCAGGGCGTCGAGGGCGAAGGCGAGGAAGCTGAACACCGTCATCACGAGCTGGTGCGCGGCGAGGTTCTGGGCGCCCTGGGCCGTGACCACCAGGACGGTCGCGAGGATGGCCACCCGCAGGGACACCGTGCGGAGCATCAGCCAGGACCCCACGGCCAGGTGGGAGCGCAGCCGGGCCCACGAGGTCGCCGGTCCCACCCCGTGCCGGCGGGCCAGCCGGTGCACGATCCGCAGGTAGGCCAGGGCCATGGCCCACTGCACGGCGCTCGTGCCGATCGCGGCGCCGGCCACGCCCAGGCCGGCGCCGTGCACCAGCACGACGTTCAGCACCGCGTTGGCCGCCGCCCCGATCCCGGCGATGAGCAGAGGGGTCCTGGTGTCCTGCAGCCCGCGCAGCACGCCGGTGGCCGCGAGCACCACCAGCATGGCGGTCAGCCCGGGCAGGGACCAGTGCAGGTAGGCGACCGCGTGCTCCAGGACCTCCTCGCGGGCGCCCATCCGCTCCAGCAGGGGCCGGCCGAGCGCCCAGCCCGCCGCGGAGAGGAGCACGCCGAGCCCGGCGGCTACCCAGAGCCCGTCCCGGCCCACCGCCACGGCCTCGGGGAGCCGGCCGGCGCCGAGGTGCCGGGCCACCGCGGGCGTGGTGCTGTAGGCGAGGAAGACCATCAGCCCCACGACCGTCTGGACCAGGGCGGCGGCCACGCCCACCCCGGCCAGCTGCGGGGTGCCCAGGTGCCCGACGATCGCCGAGTCCGCCAGCAGGAACAGCGGCTCGGCCACGAGCGCGCCGAAGGCGGGCACCGCCAGGGCCAGGATCTGCCGGTTGAGCCCGCGCGGGCGTGCGGTGGTGGTGGTCACCGGACCAGGGTACCGACGACCCCGCACCCGCCGGTGCGGCCGGTCGTCCCGGCGCACCCGCTCACAGGCCCCGGAGGCGGTCCATCTCGCGGCGGTCCTTCTTGGTGGGCCGTCCGGCGCCCCGGTCCCGGCGCGGCACCGCCGCGTGCAGGGGCGGGGGCGGGGGCGGGCTGTGGTCCACGTAGGCGGCCGCGGCCACGGGCGCGCCGACGCGCTTGGTCAGCAGCTGCACGACCTCCAGGACCTGCTCGTGGCCGGGGCGCCGCACGGTCACCCGCTGGCCGGGCCGAACGGGCTGGGCCGCCTTGACCGAGGTGCCGTCGATCTTGACGTGGCCCGCCCGGCACGCCGCCGTGGCGGCGGAGCGGGTCTTGAACACGCGCACCGCCCACAGCCACGCGTCCACGCGCACGCTCGCCGGCGCGGCCGTCACCGGTGCCCCTCCGGGGCGAGGATGTGGTCCGTCCGAGTCATGAGCCCATTGTGCCGAAGACCGCGCGCCGGTGCGGACCGGGCCACCGGTCCGCGTGGACAGCAGTGGGGACAGCCGATGTGCTACTGACCAGTGGTGCGCAACACACCGGCAACCCCGGACGCCCTACACTGAGGCTCATTCAGCAGTGGCTCCCTCCCCGGCACGACGCCGCGCCCGGGGCGGACGAGCGAGCACCTCCCGAGGGAAGGAAAGATCCATGAAGAGCAGGTTCCACGGGGCAGCGGCCCTGTCCGTGCTGGCCGCCTCCGCGCTGGCGCTGAGCGCGTGCTCGAGCACGGGCGGCGGCGAGGAGGCCGGCGGCGAGGCGACCGGCGGGGAGATCAGCCTGATCAACCCGGGCACGCTCACCGTGTGCTCGGACATCCCCTACCGCCCCTTCGAGTACACGGAGAACGGGGAGACCGTCGGCTTCGACATCGACCTGGTCAACAACATCGCCGAGGACATGGGGGTGGAGACGGAGTTCATCCGCACCGCCTTCGAGGGCATCCAGTCGGGTGTGGCCCTGGACTCGGACCAGTGCGACCTCGCCGCCTCCGGGATGACCATCAACGAGGAGCGCGAGTCGGTCATGGACTTCTCGGAGCCCTACCTCGACGACAACCTCGCCCTGCTGGTGGCCCCGGACGCCGACATCGACTCCGTGGCCGACGTCGCGGGCAAGCGCGTGGGCGTGCAGCAGGCCACCACGGGCGAGACCCAGGCCCAGGAGAACAACGCCGAGGTCGTGCAGTACGAGGACTCCGCCCTGATGATCCAGGGACTCAACACCGGCGACGTCGAGGCTGTGATCGGCAACATCTCCGTGATGGGCCCGGCCATCACCGACAACCCGGACCTGCGCCTGGTCGAGGAGATCGAGACCGGCGAGCAGCTGGGCCTGGCCGTGAAGACCGGCAACACCGCTCTGCTCGAGCAGGTCAACGAGTCGCTGGCCACCATGAGGGAGGACGGCACCCTGGAGGAGCTCGAGGGCAAGTGGCTGGGCACCGGGGAGGCCGCCGGCTCCGCGAGCCCGGAGCCGTCCGCGAGCTGATCCCTCCCGCGCCCACCCGGGTGTGACGACCACCACGGACGCCGTGGCCCGCCGACCGCGGGCCACGGCGTTCCCGTCCGTAGGCTGGGACCGGGCGGGCGACGTCGTCGGCCCCGTGCGTTCCGACACGCCCCACGACCACGACAGGGATGCGCCCGTGACGACCGCCTCCGGCCTCGACCTGCAGCACCTCCACCCCGGCGTCCGCCCGCAGGACGACCTGCACCGGCACGTCAACGGCGGTTGGATCGACGCCCACGAGCTGCCCGAGGACCGCGCCTCCGACGGGGCCTCCGCGATCCTCACGGAGCTCAACGCCCGGCGGGTGCACGAGATCGTCCGGGCGGCCCCCGCCGGGTCGCGGATGGCGGTCCTGCACCGCTCCTTCCTCGACGAGGACGCCGTCGAGCGCCGCGGCCGGGCCGCCCTGGAGCCCGACCTCGAGCTGCTCGGCGCCGCGCGCGGCAAGGAGCAGCTCGCCGGGGCCTCGGCGGCCCTGCAGCGTACCGGGGTGGACGGCCTGCTGTCCTTCTTCGTGGAGAACGACTCCGGGGACTCCTCCCGCTACTCCTTCTTCCTGTGCCAGGACGGGCTGTCGCTGCCCACGCGGTCCTACTACACCGACGCCGTGCACGGGCCGCTGCGCGCGGCGTTCACCGACCACGTCGCGGCGATGCTCGAGCTCGCGGGCCTGCCGGCGCGGTGGGGCGTGACCGGCGCGGAGGCCGCCGGCACGGTGCTGGCCATGGAGGCCCAGCTGGCCGCCGCGCACTGGGACACCGTCGCGGCGCGGGACGTGGCGCAGATGCACAACCCCGTGGACGTGCCCGGCCTGGCGGCCATGGCCCCCGGCTTCCCCTGGGCGGCGTGGCTGGCCGGCATCGCCCCGCAGCGGGGCACGGGCGCCTTCGACCGGATCATCGTGCGCCAGCCCTCGTTCACGACCCGGCTCGGCGAGCTCTGGGAGGAGTGGTCGGAGCAGCAGATCCGGATCTGGCAGTCGTGGCGGATCGTGTCCCGGCGCGCCCCGTTCCTGCCCCGGTCCTTCGTGGCGGAGAACTTCCGCTTCTACAGCACCGCCCTGTCCGGGATCACCCGTCCCCGGGAGCGCTGGAAGCGCGCCGAGTTCCTGGTGACCCGGATCCTGGGCGACGACGTGGCCCGGGCCTACCTGGACCGCTGGTTCCCCCCGGCGCACCAGGCCCGGGTGGAGCAGCTCGTGGAGCACCTGCTGGCCGCCTACCGGGAGCGGATCGGCCGGCTGGAGTGGATGTCGGAGGCCACCCGGGCCCGGGCCCTGGAGAAGCTGTCCACGTTCACCGTCAAGGTCGGCTCTCCCCGCACCTGGCGGGACTACTCGGGCCTGGACCTGGACCCCGCGGACCTGCTCGGCAACGTCCGTGCCGGCCTGGCCCTGGAGCACGACCGCGCCGTGCGGAAGGTGGGCACGCCCGTGGACCGCGGCGAGTGGCTGCTCTACCCGCACTGGGTCAACGCCTACTTCCACCCCGTGCTCAACGAGGTGGTCTTCCCCGCCGGGATCCTGCAGCCGCCCTACTTCGACGCCGACGCCGACGACGCCGTGTGCTACGGCGCGATCGGGTCCGTGATCGGCCACGAGATCGGCCACGGCTTCGACGACCAGGGCGCCCGCTACGACGCCCGCGGGCACCTCGAGGACTGGTGGACCGACGAGGACCGCGCCGAGTTCGCCCGGCGCACCGCGGCACTCGTGGCCCAGTACGACCGCTTCACCCCGCGCGGGCTCTCCGCCGAGCACCACGTGGACGGGGCCTTCACCGTGGGCGAGAACATCGGGGACCTCGGCGGACTGGAGATCGCCCTGGTGGCCTACCGGATGGCGCTCGCGGACCAGGGCCTGGACCTGGCCACGGCGCCGGTGCTGGACGGGCTCACGGGAGCCGAGCGGTTCTTCTACGCCTACGCGGCGCTGTGGCGCTCGACCGCCCGGGAGCAGGAGCTGATCAACCGCCTGGCGGGCGATCCGCACGCCCCGGACGAGTTCCGCTGCAACGGCGTGGTCCGCAACATGGCCGCCTTCCACGAGACCTTCCGCACCCGCCCCGGCGACGGCCTGTGGCTCCCCCCGGAGTCGCGCGTCACCATCTGGTGACCGGCCCCTCCTCTCCCCCTGCCCGTGAGGTGGCACGTGGCGGGGACCGGAGCGCGCCACCTCGCGGGCAGGGGGAAGGCCGCGCGGGTCATGCCGGCAGGGGTGGGGTGCGCGGGGGGACGGTGCGGCGGGCGCCGGTGGCCTCGAACGCCGCGGCGAGGCGCAGCAGGGCGGTGTCGTCCCACGCGCGGCCGGCGAGCGTGAGACCCACGGGCATGCCGGTGTCGGCCATCGTGCCCATCGGCACGGTGACGGTCGGGATGCCCAGGTGCCGGGGCACGAGGTTGCCGTTGGCCACCCACACGCCGTTGCGCCAGGCCAGGTCCGCGGCGTCCGGGTTCACGTCGGCGTCGGCGGGCCCGACGTCCGCGACGGCGGGGAACACCACGGCGTCCAGGCCCAGCTCGTCCATCCACTGCTCCAGGTCCACGCGGCGGGTCTCCTCGAGCCCGCGCAGACCCTCCGCCAGGTGCGGGATCTGCGTCAGCACGGGCACGCCGTGCCGGCGCACGAAGTCCGGGTAGTCGACGATGTCGTCGTCGAACCCGTCGTAGCGGTCGGGCAGGGCGCCGGGCGGGTGCGGGAAGATCCGGGAACCGTCCACGTCGGCCAGCCGGTGCAGGGCGGGGTCCCCGTTGGCCTCGAGGAAGTCGTGCCACGCCCAGGCCGAGAGGTCCACGATCTCCCGCCGCAGGTACTCCGCGCTCACTAGTCCGCGGGTGGCGAGGGTGGGCGCTCCGGGCCGGTCGCCCTCGTAGTTGCTCACCACCGGGAAGTCGACCTCGACCACCGTGGCGCCGGCGGCCTCGAGGTCGCGGCGGGCGGCCTCCCACAGCGCGAGCACGGAGGGACGGGTCTCGATGCGCCGGCCGGTCGGGCCGCCGATGCCGGGGTGCTCGGCGGTCCCGGCCTCCGGGTCGGCGTTGACGTACATCCGCGGCACGCCCAGCCGCCGTCCCGCCAGGACGCCCGCGGCGGCGTCGGGCCCCGCGAGGGCCGGGTAGGAGGCCGGCCGCACCGCCGAGGCGGCCGGGATCTCGACCCAGGGCTGCACCCGCCAGAAGTCCCCGCGGGTCTCGGGGTCGTCGGCGACCACCACCTCGAGGACCTCGAGCAGGTCGGCCATGGTGCGGGTGTGCGGGACGACCACGTCCATGGTGGGCACCAGCGGCCAGTTGCCGCGCACCGAGATCACCCCGCGCGAGGGGGTGTAGGCGCACAGGGCGTTGTTGGACGCCGGGGCGCGGCCGGACGACCAGGTCTCCTCGCCGAGGCCGAACGCGGCGAAGCTGGCGGCGGTGGCGGTCCCGGAGCCGTTGGAGGAGCCGGATCCGAAGGCCGCGGTGAGGTACGCCCCGTTGTAGGGGCTCTCGGCCCGGCCGTAGACCCCGCGCTGCATGCCGCCGTTGGCCATCGGAGGCATGTTGGTCAGCCCGAGCAGCACCGCGCCCCCGGCGCGCAGACGCTCGATCGTGAAGGCGTCGCGCCGGGCCACGAGGTGCTCGAACGCCGGCGAGCCGGCCGCCACGGTGAGGCCGCGGACCTGGTAGCTGTCCTTGGCGGTGTACGGGATGCCGTCCAGGGGACCGAGCACCTCACCGCGGGCCCGGCGCGCGTCGGAGGCGCGGGCCTCCTCCAGCGCCGTGGGGTTGTCCACGACGACGGCGTTGAGCTCCGGGCCGCCGCGGTCGTAGGCCGCGATGCGGGCGAGGTAGGCGGTGACCAGCTCCTCGCTGGTGGTGCGTCCGGCCTCCAGGGCCGCGCGCAGCTGTGCGATGCTCGCCTCCACGACGTCGATCCCGCGGCCGGGCCTGCCGTCGATCGTGGTGCCGGGCGATCTCTCCGGGCCGCCGGAGGCGCTCATCGGGCGCTCCCGTCCGTGGCGGCGCCGCGGGGCGCCGGCTGCTGCTGGGTGATGCAGTGGATGCCGCCGCCGAAGGCGAAGATGTCGCGGGCGTCGACCAGCTCGACGACCCGGCCCGGATAGGCCTCGGCGAGGATCTGCGCGGCGACGGCGTCGTGCGGGTCGTCGAAGGCGCACAGCACGACCACGCCGTTGGCGACGTAGTGGTTGATGTAGGAGTAGTCCACGAACCCGTCGCCGGCGTCGAGCACGGTGGGCGCGGGGACGTCGACGACGCGCAGCCGGCGCCCGCGGGCGTCGGTGGCGGCCTCGAGCACCGCACGGATCTGCCGGGACACCTCGAAGTCCGGATGGGCGGGGTCGTCCTGCCGGTGCACCAGGACGGTCCCCGGCCCGGCGAAGGCGGCGACGATGTCCACGTGGCCGCGGGTGCCGAACTCGTCGTAGTCGCGGGTGAGACCGCGCGGCAGCCAGATGGCCCGGGACGTGCCCAGCCGGGCGTGGATCTCGGCCTCGACGTCCTCCCGGGCGGCCCCGGGGTTGCGGCCGGGGTCGAGCTGCACGGTCTCGGTGAGCAGGACGGTGCCCTCGCCGTCGACGTGGAACCCGCCGCCCTCGTTGACCAGGGTGCTGGCCAGCACCGCGGCCCCGGCCCGCGCGGCCACGAAGCGGCCCAGGTGCTGGTCGTGGCCCCAGGCGGCCCACTCCTGGGCGCCCCAGCCGTTGAACACCCAGTCCACGGCGACCACGTCCCCGGCCGGGTCGTGGGCGAAGGTGGGCCCGGAGTCGCGCAGCCACGCGTCGTCGAGCGGAGCCGTCACGACGTCGACGCCCTCTCCCAGCGCGGCGCGGGCGGCGTCGGCGTCGGCGGGTGCGGCCACCACGGTGACGGGCTCGTGGCGGGCGATCGTGCGGGCCACGGCGGCCCAGGCCTGCCGGGCGCGGGCGAGGGTCTCGCTGCCGGCCGGGCCGAAGGTGTCGTTGGGGGGCGGGAAGGCCATCCAGGTCCGCTCGTGCGGGGCCCACTCGGCGGGCATCACGGTGCGGGCCGCAGCGGTCGACGTGGCCTGGTCGGCGGCGGGACGGGTGAGAGGGGGCATGGTGGAGACTCCTCGGGTGCTCGGACGGACAGGGGCAGGTGATGTGGCGCTCACGACGCGGCAGCGGCGAGGGTCGCGGTCCCGGCGGCGTCGAAGACGACGCGGCCGCCGACGGCGGTCAGCAACGTGCGGATGCGCAGCAGCCGGGCGGCCTCGGCGGTGAAGGGGTCGGCGTCGAGAACGGCGAAGTCGGCCAGGTGCCCGGCGCGGATGCGGCCCTCGTGGTGCTCCGCGCGGCAGGAGTAGGCGGCGTCCCGGGTGGCGTGGCACAGGGCGTCGGCCAGGTCCAGGGCGTATCCCGGCAGGTTGGCGGGCAGCGACGGGTCCAGTGCCGAGCGGCGGGTGGTGGCCACGTACAGGTTGGGCAGCGGCGGGTGGGGGGCGGTGGGGGCGTCCGTGCTGATCGTCAGCGTGGCGCCGGCGGCGAGGAACTCGGTCCACGGATAGGCGCGCTCGACCCGGTGGTCGCCCAGCACCGCGCGCCAGTTGTCCTGGATGGCCGGGTCGGCGTGCACCGGCTGCACGGAGGCCACCACGCCCAGGGCGGCGAGGCGGCGCACGTTGGCCTCGGTGACCGACTCCAGGTGCTCGATCCGGTGCCGGCGGTCCCGGGGACCGTTGCTCCGGTGGGCCTGCTCGAGGGCGTCCAGGGCGATGTCGGAGGCCTCGTCCCCGATGGCGTGCAGGGCGATCTGCAGCCCCGCGGCGTCGGCGGCGACCACCACCGGCGTCAGCGACTCCCGGTCCCAGATCGGCTCGCACGTGCTGCCGTCGGCGTAGGGCTCCTTCATGGCCGCGGTGCAGCTGTCGATGACGCCGTCGACGACGATCTTGATCCCGCAGATGCGCAACCGGTCCCCGGCGTGCTCGTGCGCCAGCTGCGCGGCCCGGGCGACTTGGCCGAGGTTCTCCTCCGCCGTGTTGCGGCGGTGGACGAGCCAGTGGCCCCTGACCCGCAGGGGCAGAGCACCACCGTGGCGGTGGGCGGCGCGGCGGAGGGCGGCGAGGTCGTCGTCCTGGACCGCCATGTCCACCGCACCGGTCACGCCCACGGCCAGGTAGTGCTCGAACGCCGACGCCAGCTGGGCGTCCCGGTCGGCGTCCGTGGCCGCCCGGGCCAGGGCGGGCCAGACGATCTGCTGGGCTGCGGTCTCGTGCAGCATCCCGTCGGCCACCCCGGTGGCCGGGTCGCGGCTGATCCGGCCGCCGATCGGGTCCGGCGTGGTGTCGTCGATGCCCAGCTCGGCCAGGGCCGCGGTGTTGACCCACACCGAGTGCAGGTCGTTGGCGTCGAGGTAGACGGGCCGGTCCGGAACGGCCTCGTCGAGCAGCTGCCGGGTGGGTGCCGCCCCGTCGAGGGCGCTGTAGAGCCAGCCGGCGCCCAGGATGCGGGGAGCGTCCGGGGCCTGCTCGGCCGCCCGGCGCAGCCGGGCCTGGATCTCGGCCAGGTCCGCGGCGTCGCGCAGCGCGACCTTCTGCAGGGACTGGCCCGTCATCAGCAGGTGGGTGTGGGCGTCGATGACGCCGGGCAGGACGAACCCCCCGGCGAGGTCCACTTCGACGGCGCCGGGCCCGGCGGCCCGGCGGGCGGACTCCTCGGTGCCGACGTGGAGGAAGCGTTCCCCCTCGACGACGAAGGCCTCGGCGTCGGCGCCGTCGGCGGTGAACACGGTCGCGTGGGTGTACAGAGTGCGCGCGGGCACGGGGTTGTTCTCCGTTCGTGGGGAGGTGGACGGTGGGGCGGAGGACATCAGGCGATCGCCGCCTGAGGGAACTCGACCTCCGGGGTCGTGCGGGCCGCGGTCGCCTCGGTGCGCACGGAGTGGCGGGAGATCAGGACCAGGGGGACCAGCAGGGCGCACGTCATCCCCGCCAGCACCGCGCCGAGCGCGGGGTATCCGGCGGCAGCCGAGACGGAGGTGCCGAAGACGGGGGCGAAGGAGGAGCCGACGAGGTAGACCCCCAGCACCGGCGCCGACCACTTCCCCGAGGGGTCCAGGGCGGCGGCCACGGCGACGATGTAGATGAAGGACAGCATGTAGAGGGTGTTCCAGGCGATGACGACCACCATGTACCACCCCGGATCGGTCACGGTCCCGGCGAGGAACTTCAGCGCCGCGCCGGCCACCAGGGCGGCTGCGAGCGGCACCGTGCGGCCCAGCCGCGGCCCGGCCAGACCCACCAGGGCCGAGGCCGCCAACCCGCCGAGGGTGGACAGGCTCAGCACCAGTCCCATCCCGGTCTCGTCGAGACCGGCCTGGTCGGCGCCCATCGTGGCCGCGACCGCCCACAGCGAGTCCTCGCTCAGCGCCCACAGGGCGAAGCAGACCAGCAGCCCGATGCCGGCGGCCGTCGTGCTGCGCGAGGCCACGACGGGCGCAGCCGCGGAGCCCCCGGGGCCGGGGGCCGTCTCCGGTGCCGGACGGTCCGGCAGCCAGCCGGTCGTGAACAGCGCGGCCAGGGCGAGGCCGGCGAGCAGGCCGAAGGCGCTGCCCATTCCGGCGCCCAGCACCGGTACCACGAAGAGGACCACCGAGACGATCGCGCGGTTGGTGAAACCGCTGATGCCCGAGGCGCGATCAGGATTGCGCAGCGCGCCGAGAGCCGCACCGCCGGCGGAGACCGCCCCGCCCGCGCCCAGACCGCCGAGCACCACCCCGGCCACGACAACGGGCACGGAGGGGACGAAGGCGGCGGCGCCGAAGCCCAGGCCGGTCAGGGCGAGCCCGGCACGCGCCACGACGTAGCGCCCGGACCGGGCCGTCCAGCGCGAGGTGGCCAAGCAGGAGGCCGCGCAGGCCAACAGGGACGCCGTCATGAGCGTTCCCGCCCCGGTGGCGGTGAGGCCGAGCTCGCCGGTGAGGGCCACGATCATGACCGGGACCAGATTGGCGGTCATGAACCCCACCACGCTGATCCCGAAGACGGACACGGCACGGGTCGCCGTCAGCGGCACGCGACCGGCGTGCACCGGCGTCGCAGCATTGTCGGACATGGTCTTCCTCCTCGAGGACTGGGGGTGAGCCGCATCACATTAAATGAAAGGCTTTCATTAGTATGGGGCGGCGGCCGCGTCGTCACAAGAGTGCAGTGAAAGGGTTTCAGTAAATTCCGTGTAACGCCTGCGTACGCACTCCCGCCACGAGCACCTCCAGGCCGAAGGAGAAGGCCGCATCCGCGCGCTCCTCGACAGATCCGAGACCGGCGATGGCGCGGCTCAGGACCGGGTACTGCCCCTCCGGCGGCGCCCAGACGACCTCGGGTGCCGTCAGGTCGAGGGCGGAGCCCAGCACCAGGTAGTCGATCGTGGAGATCGCCGGGACCACGGCCTCACGCCCAAGACCGGCGCGCTCCAGGACGACGGCCATGTCCTCGTAGATCCCGATCACCCCGAGGTCCTGGACGGTCTGGGTGATGAGCAGGGGAACCAGGCGGGGATGGGCGACCGTGCAGCCCCGGTAGGCCCGCACGAGCGCGCGCAGTGCGTCCTCCCACGGCGAGTTCTCGAGGTCCACCGGCGCGGGGGCCGCGAACACCCGGCCGCGCATCAGCTCGACGATGTGCTCCCGGTTGTCGATGTGGTTGTACAGGGCCGACTGGCTGACCCCCAGGCGGCGGGCGACCTTGGGGAAGCTGAAGTCCCCCGTCTCGTCGACGAGGGCGAGGGCGGCGGTGACGATGGCATCGACCGACAGGAGCGGTGAACGGGGGCGGGCCATGGCAACTCCTCGGACGGTGCGGGTCCTGTCGAATCTACCGAGGTTCCGCCGGCACCGGTCACTCGCGCCCACGACGGGGCCGAGGGCCCGGAGTCACCCCCGGCCCCTCGGCCCGTCCGCCCGGCCCGCTCCCCGGTGCGGGGCCGCCCGCCGGTCCGCTCAGTCGAGGACCGGCAGCTCGGTGGTCTCGAAGCGCTCCCGGAAGAAGGAGGGGTTGCGCCGGTACTGGACGAGCATGACGACGATGCCGAGCAGGAGCATGCCCACCCCGAGGACGAACACCAGGCCGACCCCGCCGATCGAGGACCCCGAGCCGTACTCCGGGTCCATGGAGTCGTAGGACGTCTGGACGAAGAAGACCAGCAGCAGGATCCCGCCGAGCAGCGGGGCCAGGAACTTCGTCAGGAACGCCTTCGTGGTGCGGAAGGCCTCGCGGCGGAAGTACCACACGCAGGCCAGCGCGGTGACGCCGTAGTAGAAGCAGACCATCATCCCCAGGGTGGTGATGGTGTCCCACAGCACGTTCTCGGAGACCACGCGCATCACGGCGTAGAACACCGAGGCGATGACGGCCGCCGCGATCGTGGCGTAGCCCGGGGACTGGAAGCGGGAGGTGATCCGGGCGTACTTCGCCGGCAGCGCGCCGTAGTGCCCCATGGCGAGCATGGTGCGCGCCGGGGAGATCATCGTGGACTGCAGCGACGCCGCCGAGGAGGACAGCACCGCGAGGGACATCAGGATCGCGAACGGCCCCATGACCGGACCGGCGAGCGCCGCGAAGACGTTCTCCTGGATGTCCTCGTTGCCCAGGCCCAGCTCGGCGGAGCCCACCCCCGAGTAGGACAGCACGGCGAGCGAGACGGCCATGTAGAGGGCGACGATGACGAGGATGGTCGCGATGGCCGAGCGGCCGGGCCCGGTGGTCGAGTCCTTGCTCTCCTCGTTGAGGGTGAGCACCACGTCCCAGCCCCAGTAGATGAACACGGACAGGGACACCCCCGCGGCGAACGCGGAGAAGGTCTCCACACCGAACGGGTTGAACCACTCGGCGCGCACGGCGAGGCCGTCGAAGGCGGTGCCGCCGGCCACGTGGCCGAAGGCCGCGGCGGCGAACCACAGCAGGACGACCAGCTGGAAGACGACCAGGACGTACTGCACCACCTTGGTGGCCTCCATGCCCCGGTAGGAGATCCAGGCCGCGACCGCCACGAACGCCAGGCAGGTGGCCACGTTGACGGGCACGTTGCGGGTGAGCTCCGCGATGGCGTCGTTGCCGGTGATCTGGGCGAGGGCCAGGTAGAAGAAGTCCACGGCGATGCCGGCGAGGTTGGACAGCACCAGGATGGTCGCGGCGAGGAGTCCCCAGCTGCCCATCCACCCCACCCAGGGGCCGAAGGCCTTCGACACCCAGGTGAACGTGGTGCCGGAGTCGGGCATGGCCCGGTTGAGCTGCCGGTAGCCGACGGCCACGAGGAGCATGGGCACGAAGCCGACCAGCAGGATCGCCGGGAGGTGGGTCCCCACCGCGGCGGCGGTGGGCCCGAGGGCGCCGGAGAGGGTGTAGGCGGGCGCGATGGTGGACACGCCGATGACCACGGAGCCGAGAAGGCCCACGGACCCCTTGCTGAGCCCCTTGTCGTGGCGGGTCCTGCGCTCGTGGGCGAGCGGTGCGGTGCCGGTGCTCATGACGCGGCCTCCTTCTCGGTCTGGTCCGGAGCATCCTCCGGGAGGGGCCGGGGCACGACGACCATCGGCACCGGGATGTGCTTGAGCAGCCGGGCTGCGGTGGTGCCCAGGAAGGTCTGCCGCCCCTGGGCCAGGCGGGACGAGCCGATGAGCAGGATGCCGCCCGGGGCCCAGTCGACGTCCTGGGCGGCCTTCTTGAGGGTCCGCCCGGAGGCGACCCGCACGGTGGCGGGCCGGGTCCGGCGGGCCTCGGCCGCCGCGGCCTCCAGGTGCTCCTCGACGCGGCGGCGGGCCTGCTCGGTGGCGTCCGGATCCACGGCCTCCCCCTCGAGGAAGGAGATCAGCTCCAGCTCCAGGCCGGAGCGCTCGACGGCCTCGACGGCCTCCCGGATGACCTGGTGCGCACCGGGGCGGGTGCCCACGGCGGCGTAGAGCCGGGTGAGCGGCTCGTCCCCCGAGTACCGGCGCGGGGCGAGGGCCACCGGGACCGGTGAGCTGTGCAGCAGCGAGTTCACCACGGAGCCCAGGGTCAGGCGCCCGCCGCCCGTGCCGGCGCCGACCACGATCATCGCGGCCCCGAGCTCGGTGGCGGCCTCGACCAGTCCGGCCGGCACGGACCGGGCCTCCCGCACGTGGGTGCGGGCCGCGACCTCCTCGGGCACCAGCGCGGCGGCCTCGCGCAGCCACTGGTGGGCCTGCCGGCGGAGCACCGCCGAGATGTCCCCCACCGGCGGGTACACCTGCTGGTACGGGTCGTCCGTGCGCAGCACCAGGACGATCTCCAGCTCGGCGCCCACGTCGCGGGCGAGCGCGGCGCCCAGCCGCACGGCGTCCCGGCTGCGGCGGTCGCCGCTGTAGCCGACGACGTAGCGCGGCACCCCGGCGGTGGTCATCGCCCCGCCCCCGTCAGCGAGCCGGCGCGGAGGATCCCGTCCGCCGCGGCGCGGCCCTGGCGCAGGGCCCCGTCGACGTGCTGGTAGCCCTCGGCGGCGAGGTCGGAGCAGGCCCAGCGGATCGGGCCGACCGGGGTGGCCTGGTGCGCGCCGTAGCGGTGCAGCCCGCCGAGGTCGTAGCTGGCGGCGTAGGCGCCGCGGGTCCACTCCTCGGAGCCGAAGTCGGACTCGTAGTAGACCACCGGCGCCAGCGCCTCCTCGCCGAGGTAGCGGGCGAGGGACTCGAGGATCAGCCGACGGCGCTCCTCGGCGGGCAGGGCGAAGACCGCGTCGGCCTTCTCGTCGGAGACGAAGCCCACCAGGGTGCCCCGGGGGTCCTCGTGGTTGGTGTTGTCGTAGACCTCCTGGCACAGCTCGTGGGCGCCGAAGCCGGTTCCGGAGAGGCCCTCAGCCCGCCAGAACGGCGTCTCGTACACCGCGTGCACCTTGATCACCAGGCCCAGGGACTGGTGCTGGTGCATCTGGTGCTGCAGCCGCGGCAGGGGCGGCTCGAAGGAGATCCGGGAGTAGAGGTTCGGCGGGACGGCCACGACCACGTCGCGGGCGACCACGGTGAGCCGGTCGGACCAGACGGTCACGGGGGTCCCGGGCACGTGCTCGGCGTAGGTCTGCCCCTCGCCGGCCCAGCGGATGGTGCGCACGGGGGTGTTCAGGAACACGACGTCCTCCCCGAGCTCGGCGGCCATGGCCTCGGAGACGGACTGCATGCCGCCGACCACGCGGCGGTCCAGGATGAAGTCCTCGTCCACGAGGTTGGAGAAGGACCCGGCGGAGGCGGCCATCAGCACGGCCTGCAGCGCGGAGAACGCGTGCGCCGGCTTGGTGAGCATCCCGCCGGCCACGAAGATGCCGATGTTGTCGCAGGCGGCCTCGTCGGAGGACTGCTGCCGCAGCCAGGAGGAGAAGGAGATCGTGTCCAGCTCCCGGGCCAGCGGGTGCGCCCACGGCTGCGCCACGCCGATCTGCTCGACCAGCCCGTCGAGGATTCCGACGAGCCGCTCCATCTCGGCGATCGTGGACTCCCCGGCGGGGAACATCGACCCGGTGTAGGTGTGGCGGGCGCCGTCGGGGGCGAGGTAGACGGACTCGCCCTCGCGGTAGCGCTGGTAGGTGCCCAGGCCGAGCTCGTCGACGAGGGCGAGCAGCTCGGTCTGGTCCGGGGAGATCCACTGCCCGCCGAGCTCGAGGAAGGCGCCCTCGACGGTCTGCGACCAGGTGCGCCCGCCCACGCGGTCGCGGGCCTCCAGGACGGCCACGGTGCGCCCGGCGGCCACGAGTGCGCGGGCGGCCATCAGCCCGGCGGGACCGGCCCCGACGACGACGACGTCGCGCTCGATCGCGGTCTCGCTGCCCAGGGTGCGTTGATCGGTCACTGTGTTCTCCTTCACGCTAAAATGAACTCAATTCATTAAGCGGGAGCGCACAGGGACCCGTCAAGAGCCGCAACACAAAATTCACACGGCGGGTCCGCCCGGCGGCGGGGACGCTACTTCTTGGTCCGGCGGCTCCCGGCGTGCCAGTCCTCCTCGGCCCCGGGGCGGTCCGGGGCGGCGCCGAGCCCCCGCAGCTGCGGCTGCTCCCGGAGGCTGCGCTTGAGCTCGGCGAAACCGGGGAAGCGGGCGAGCGCCACCACGTGGTCCCACAGCTCCAGGGCCTCGTCCTCCCCCGGGAGCCGGCTGATGACCGGGCCGAAGAAGGCCACGCCCTCCGGGGGGCCGAAGTGGATGATCGGCGTGCCCACGTCCCGGCCCGTCAGGGCCAGGGCCTCCTCGGTCTCCGCGCGGACCACCGCGTCCAGGGACTCGTCCTCGAGGGCGGCGGCCAGCCCGGGCGGGAGCCCGGCGGCCTCCAGGACGGGCTCGAGGAAGGCCGGTGTGGCGCGGCGGTCCTCCCCGGGCGTCCCGGGACCGGGCACCGGGTCGGCGTCGAAGGTGTGCGCCCCGAGGGCCGCGTACAGACGCCCCACGGCCTCGCGCCCGTGCTCGGCGCGGGTGCGGGCGGCCACCCGCAGCAGGTGCAGGCCGGCCGTGTGGCCGGCCTCGTACTCGGGCGGGAACCACGCGTCGTAGTCCACGTGCTCGTTGAGCAGGCGCAGGGAGATGAACCGCCAGTCCACCCGGTGGTCCCTCCGGGCTGCGACCGTGCGGACCCACTTGCTGGTCAGCCAGGCGAACGGGCAGGTGGGGTCGAAGTAGAAGTGCAGGTCGGCGTCCGTCATCGTCCACACGCTAGGAGCGCCCCCGGCTGCGGTCAAGGCTCCGGCGGCCGCGGACACGGCCGTCCGGCGGCGGACCTAGACTCGACCTGACCGCCCGTCCCCGGCGGCCGCGCCCGGCGGCACCGGGACCCGCAGCACGATCCGCAGCACGACCCCCAGGAGGACCCCCGCCCATGGCTCCCGCCCGAACCCCTCCTCGCCGCCGCGGGCGCCCGAGCCAGCCGGTGCTCTCCGAGGAGCGGATCACCAGCGCCGCCATCAAGATCGTGGCCTCCCGCGGCTACCGGCACCTCACCATGACGGAGCTCGCCCGCGAGCTGAAGGTCTCCACCTCGGCGCTGTACAACCACACGTCCTCGAAGCGCGACGTGCTGATCCGGGTCCAGGACCGGATCAACCAGGGGATCGACCGCTCCGGCTTCGGCTCCCTCCCGTGGGACCGGGCCCTCGAGCGCTGGGCGCGGTCCTACCGGGACTGCTACGCCCAGCACACGGCGATGATCCCGATCATGGCCGTGCTGCCCGTGGCGGACTCCCCGCACACCCTGGAGATGTACGAGACCGTGGCCCGGGGGCTCGCGGACGCCGGCTGGGCGCGCGGCGACATCGCCGACGTCATCGTCTCGGTCGAGTCCCTGGTCTTCGGCGCCGCCTACGACGCCACCGCGCCGGCCGACATCTTCGACCCCGGGGAGCGCTCGGACCTGGCCCCGGTGTTCGCGGACGCCGTGCGGGCGCGCCCCACGGACGCGGCGGCGGCGGCCGACGAGGCGTTCGACGTGGCGCTGCGCGCCATGCTGGACGGCCTGCGCCTGCGCCTGGCGGCCGGGCGGGACTGACCCGCCCGGCCCGCTCAGGCGTCCAGGGCGTGCATGACGTGCTTGACCTGGGTGTACTCCTCGACCGAGTAGAGGGAGAGGTCCTTGCCGTAGCCGGAGTTCTTGAACCCGCCGTGCGGCATCTCGGAGGTCAGCATGACGTGGGTGTTGACCCACACGCAGCCGAACTCCAGGTCGCGGGAGACCCGCATGGCCGTGCCGTGGTCGGTGGTCCACACGCTCGAGGCCAGCGCGTAGTCCACGTCGTTGGCGAGCTCGAGCGCCTCCTCCTCCGTGCTGAAGGGCTGCACGGTGAGCACCGGGCCGAAGGTCTCCTCCTGCACGAGGGCGTCGTCCTGGTGCACCCCGGTCACCACGGTGGGCTCGAAGAAGTAGCCGGGGGCTCCCTCGACCGGCTTTCCGCCGGTGACCACGGTCGCGTGCTGGGGGAGGTCGGCGAGCTTGCGGCAGACGTCCTCGAAGTGCCGGACGTTGTTGAGCGGGCCGTAGAAGTTCTTGGACTCGTCCGGGTCCCCGGTCACGATGTCCCGGGCGGCCTCGGCCAGCAGCCGCACGAACTCGTCGTGGGCGCTGTCCTGGACCAGGATGCGGGTCACCGCGGTGCAGTCCTGACCGGCGTTGAAGGTGCCGAACTCCACGAGGGCCTTGGCCGCGGCGGGCAGGTCGGCGTCCGCGAACACGACGGCGGGCGCCTTGCCGCCCAGCTCGAGGTGGCCGCGGGTGAGGTTCTGCGCCGCGGCCAGGGCCACGGCGCGCCCGGCGCGCACGGAGCCGGTGATGGAGACCATGGAGGGCGTGCGGTGGGCGGTCATGAGCGCCCCCGTGGAGCCGTCCCCCAGGAGGATGTTCACCACGCCGGCGGGGAAGATGCCGTCGATGAGCCGGGCCAGCACGAGGGTGGACTCGGGAGTGGTGTCCGAGGGCTTCAGGACCACGGTGTTGCCCGCGGCCAGCGCGGGGCCGAGCTTCCAGATCGCCATGAGCAGCGGGTAGTTCCAGGGCGTGACCTGCGCGACGACGCCGACCGGCTCGCGCCGCACGTAGGAGGTGTGCTCGCCCATGTACTCCGCCGCGGCCTTGCCCTCGAGGGTGCGGGCCGCGCCGGCGAAGAAGCGCAGGTTGTCGGCGCCGGCGCCGACCTCCTCGTCCGCGATCATCTGGCGGGGCTGGCCGGTGTTGCGGTGCTGGGCGTCGACGAGCTCGGAGCTGTGCGCCTCGAGCGCGTCCGCGAGCCGGAGCAGCATGAGCTGGCGCTCGCTCGGGGTGGTGCGCTTCCAGGTCCGGAAGGCCTTCTTGGCGGCGGCGAAGGCCTGGTCCACGTCCGTGGCGTCGGAGACCGGGGAGACGGCCACCGTCTTCCCGGTGGCCGGGTCGACCACGTCGATCCGGCCGGTGCCGTGGGCGTCGACGAAGGCGCCGTCGACGTAGTTCTGCAGGACGTCGCTCATGGTGGGGTCTCCTCTGCGGGCGGGAACACGGTGCCGCCCACTCTAAATGACTGACTTTCATTTTAGTAGGCTCCGGAGTGACCGGCAGCACAACTCTAGCGCCGCTCCGGCGGACTGGAGTCCTCGTGCCGCGGGCTCACCACCCCCGGCTGCCCGGGCCGCCCTTGAACGGGCCGACCACCCGGGAGGTGATCCAGCCCCCGTAGAACCCGCCCTCCTGCGGGACCACCCGCTCCCCGTCGACCAGGCACCGGTCCATCGCCCCGGGCAGCACCGCCACGTGCCCCCGCAGGGACGCGAAGCCGGGTGCCGGATCGGGATAGGTCCACGCCGCGCGCGGGGCGCTCCGTCCCCCGCCCTGCACGTCGAACCAGGCCGCCGCGCCCTTCCACTCGCACCACGAGGCCCCCTCGCAGGGACGGAGGCTGCCCTCGGCGAAGGCGGCGCGGGGCAGGTAGTAGGTCGGCGGGTGACTGGTCTCCAGGATCCGGAGCGCGGCCGTGGTGGCGGCCACGCACTCCCCGCCCAGCCACACCTCCACGTGCTCCGGGGTGGGCTCGACCCGGGGCGGGCGCGGATAGTCCCACACGGACTCCTGGCCGGGACCCGGGGTCCGGGGTCGGGGTCTGCTCATGGGCGCTCCGTCCGGAGGTCCGCCCCGCACGGCGGGCCGGCCGCGGGGCGTCACAATGTGCTGAGGGATGCATCACTATGCTACGGCGCGTGACGGCCCCCTGGAATGCTTGCCGAGGAAATAATACGATCTTCGGGTGCTTATCTCAGGTCTCCTCATCGGCGCCGCCCTCGGGTTCGTCCTCCAGCGCGGCCGTTTCTGCGTCACCGGCGCGTTCCGCGACGTCTGGATCGCGAAGAACACGTGGTGGCTGTCCGCCTTCTTCGTGGCCATCGCCGTCCAGGCCGTCGGCATCTGGGTGCTGGACGCCTTCGGCGTGATCACCCTCGAGGCCTCGGCCTTCCCGTGGCTGGCCACGGTCGTCGGCAGCTTCATCTTCGGCTTCGGCATCGTCCTCGCCGGCGGCTGCGCCACCGGCACCTACTACCGCGCCGCCGAGGGCCTCGTGGGCTCCTGGTTCGCGCTCCTCTTCTACGCGCTGTTCGCCACGATCTCCAAGTACGGCCCGCTGGCCGGCACCACGGAGACCCTGCGCGGCATCACCGTGGGCACGCAGGGGTCGATCCACGAGACCCTCGGGATCTCCCCGTGGGTGCTCGTGCTGGCCCTGGTCGGGATCGCCGGCGTGTGGGCCCGCCACCACCTCACCAAGCCGCGGGCGAAGTTCGCGACCCTCCCGCCGGAGAGGACGGGCCTGAACCACCTGCTGTTCGAGAAGGCGTGGAACCCCTTCGCGACCGCGCTGGTCGTCGGCATCATCGCGATCATCGCCTGGCCCGCCAGCTGGGCCACCGGCCGCGAGTCCGGCCTCGGCGTCACCACCCCGTCCGCGAACCTCACCAGCTACCTGACCACCGGCGACGTCGAGCTCGTCGACTGGGGCGTGCTCCTGGTCCTCGGCATCCTCGTCGGCTCGTTCATCGCGGCCAAGGGGTCCGGCGAGTTCAAGATCCGCGTCCCCGACGCGCAGACGATCGTGCGCTCCATCGGTGGCGGCGCCCTCATGGGCATCGGCGCGGCATGGGCCGGCGGCTGCACCATCGGCAACGCCCTGGTCGCCACCGCCGCGTTCGAGTGGCAGGGCTGGGTCAGCCTCGCCGTCATGATCCTCGGCACCGGGGCGGCCGCGAAGATTTTCATCGCCCCCCGCAAGAAGTCCGCCGCTCCGGGCCGCGTCCCGGCCGGCGTCTGAGCCCCACCGACCCCGACCCCCAGGAGGCACTCATCATGGCACAGCACATCCTCGAGACCGACGGTCTCGTCTGCCCGTTCCCCGTCGTCGAGGCGAAGGCCGCGATGGCCGAGATGCCCGCCGGCGACGAGCTCGTCATCAACTTCGACTGCACGCAGGGCACCGAGGCCATCCCGCGCTGGGCGGCCGAGAACGGCTACCCCGTCACGCAGTTCTCCAAGCGCGGCGCGGCCGAGTGGTCGATCACCGTGCAGAAGGCCTGATCCCGGGGCAGCGCACTTCCCGGGCACCCGACGAACGGACCCCCGCGACCGAGCTGATCGGTCGCGGGGGTCCGTTCGTCGTCGCCGGGCCGGGCCCAGCGCCACCCGGCCCGGCACCACCCGGCCCGCGGCACCGAGCGGCCGCCGGCCTGGGCTCAGCGCACCGCCGGAGCGCGCTCCGGAGCGGTCTCGCCCACCTCCTCGAAGGGGCGCAGCCGCAGCAGCGCGAGAGCCGCCAGGACCACGACCGCGGCCACGACCACGTACAGGGCGGTGGGGCTCCACCCGGCGTCGAGCAGCGCGCCCACCGCGATGGGGGCGAGGATCGCCCCGGCCCGGCCCACGCCGATGCCCCAGCCCACGCCGGTGGTCCGGACCCCGGGCTCGTAGGTCTGCGGCGCGACCGTGTACAGCCCGGCGATGCAGCCGTTGATGAGCATCCCCACCAGCACCCCGCTCGCGAAGGCGAGCAGCGGCACGGAGGTGGTCGTGATGAACACGACGAGGGTGAGCGCCGAGAGGACCGTGAAGACCATGAGCGTGGCCCGCGCCTCCCAGCGGGTCGTGAGCAGGCCGTACAGCAGGGAGCCGAAGGTGCCGCCCATGGTGAGCATGAGCCCGCCGACGATGCCCTGCTGCTCGGTCATCCCGGACTCCACCAGCAGGCGGGGCGTCCAGGAGTTCGCGAAGTAGAAGCCGAACATGATGACGAAGAAGGAGATCCACAGCAGGAGACTGGCGGTGCGATAGCGCGGGCTCAGCAGCGCGGCCACGGCGCCCTGCGCTCGGCCGGCGGCGACCGGGGCGGGGCCGAGCTCCACCTCGCCGGAGAGCCGGATCCGCCGCGCGATGCGCTCCAGCTTCGGCAGGGCGCCGGTCGGGCGCCGGGTGCGGAGGTAGTCGACCGACTCGGGCATCAGGGCGAGCACGAGCCCGATCGCCACCAGCGTGAGGAGGCCGCCGGTGAGGAACACGGAGCGCCAGCCGAAGGCGGGGATCAACTGGGTCGCGCCCATGCCTCCGAGCGTGGCGCCCACGCCGTAGCCCGCGGTGAAGATGCTCACGGCCATGCCGCGGCGCCGAGCACTGGCGTACTCGCTGGTGAGGACCGTGGCCGAGGCGAGGATGCCGCCCACCCCCAGACCGGTCACCACACGCCAGGCCCCGAGCGCCGCCGCGGAGTCCGCGGTGGTGGACAGGAACAGTCCCAGGGCGTTGACGGCCAGCGCCACGACGAGGATCGTGCGCCGACCGTACCGGTCCGCGAACGGGCCCAGGACGAGCGAGCCCACGGCCATGCCGATGAGGCCGGCACTGAGCAGCCAGCCCAGCTGGGCGCCGGAGAGGCCGAACTCCTCGGTCACGGACGTGGCCGTGAAGGCCATGGCGAGGACGTCGTAGCCGTCGAGGGCGTTGAGGAACGTGGCCACCGCGATGATGAGCCACTGGTAGGACGACATCTTCGATGCGTCGATCTGGTGTCGGATGTCCAAGGCAGGCCTCTCAGGGGACGTCGATGGTGAGGACGGCGCTCGGGCGCTCGCCGGGGGTGGTCTCGGGGGCGGCCGGCACGGCGCGGGAGACGCAGCAGCACATGGCGGTGCCGGGCTCCTTCTGCCGGTCCGAGTAGAACACGTCGCGGTGGTCGATCCGGGCCGCCCGGTCGAGGACCTTGACCTGGCACAGCCCGCACTCGCCCTTGCGGCAGTCGGACATCATGTCCACGCCCTCCCTCTCCAAGGCCTCGAGCATGGACTCGTCGGAGCCGACGACGGCCTCGACGCCCAGGCGCGGGACGCGCACGAGGAAGGGCTCGGCCTCGAACCAGCCGCTGTTGCCGAAGGTCTCGTAGCGCAGGCCGGTCCGGTCGAGTCCGCGCTCGGCCCAGGCGCGGCGCACCGCGTCCATGAGCCGGATGGGCCCGCACATGTAGAGCTCCGCGCCGTCGGGCACCCCGGCCACGAGGGCGTCCACGTCGAGGGCCCCGCCCTCGTCGTCCACGTGCGCCTGGAGCCGGTCGCCGTGCAGGGCGGCCAGCTCCTCCAGGTAGGCCATGGCGGGGCGGGAGCGGCCGGCGTAGACGAGGCGGTAGTCCGCCCCGAGACGGCGCAGCAGCGCCGCCATCCCGGCGACCGCGGTGATGCCGATGCCCCCGGCGAGCAGGACGTAGGAGGGCGCGCCGATGCGCAGGGGGAAGTTCTGCAGCGGCTGGGTGATCTCGAGGGCCTGCCCGGCCCCGATCGAGTGCATGAACACGGACCCGCCGCGGGAGGCCGGCGTGCGGAAGACGCTGAGGGCCAGTTCGGATCCGTCGGCGGCGGCGTCCACCACGGAGTAGGAGCGCACGACGGGCACCCCGTCGATGAGGACCCGGACGTCCACGTGCTCCCCGGGTACCGCGGGACGGGGCAGCTCCGGGCGCAGGACGATGCGCCGGATGCCCGTCGCGATCTCCTCGACCGTGACGACGACCGCGCGCTGCCAGACCTGGTGACGGGAGTCGGCCATGACCGTTCCGCCCGCTCAGGCGCCGGAGACGGCGGTCGGGACGGCCGCGGCGCGGCCCTCGGCCTGGAGCGCCCGCTCGAGGAGGCGGCGCACCCACATCCCGCCCATGTCGATGTTGAGGTTGTAGAACTCGTGCTCCGGGTTGGCGTCGATGGCCGCCTGCTGGGCCTGCAGCATGGCCTCGTCCTCGCCGAACACCCCGTGCACGCCCTGGCGCAGCTGCGTGGTGATGAGCTGGCTGTCCAGGCGGTAGTTGCGCATGAACGCCCAGAAGTAGTGGCTGGAGCGGCCCGTCTCCGGGGTGATCGTGTTCATCACGTAGCCGTTGACCCCGCGGGAGCGGTCGCCCTCGGGCGCGCCGGTGCCGGCCTCGGCCACTCCGACGTCGATGCAGATGGTGGAGGGGAAGTAGTAGTGGATGATCTGCCAGCGGTCCACCTTCCCCTCGAAACCGGGAAACCGGTCCCGCATGTTCTTCCGCCAGAAGGGCGGGGCGTCGATGTTGCGCATCCAGCGCGTCACGGTCACGGACCGCTCGTCGTGGGTGGTCTCGAACTCCGCCTCGGAGAGTTCCTCCTGGCCGATGCTGGAGGAGTGCACGAACTCCTCGTGGGTGAGGTCCATGAGGTTGTCGAGGACGAGCTGGTAGTTGCAGGGCGCGTGGATGGTCTCCCCGTCACCGGCCCACTCCGGGCTGTCCATCTGGTGCATGTCCGGCACGAGCGTGGGGTCGGCCAGGGTGGGGTCCCCGAGCCACACCCACACGAACCGGTAGCGCTCCAGCACCGGGAAGGACGGCACCGTCGCGGAGGGGTTGAGCGTCTCCTGCGCCGGCATCGCGGTGCAGCGTCCCGCGGCGTTGTAGCGCAGCCCGTGGTACGGGCACTGGATCTCGTCCCGGCCCACCAGCTTGCCCTGGGACAGCGGAGCCAGGCGGTGCCAGCAGGCGTCGGCGAGCGCGACGGCGCGGCCGTCCTGGGTCCGGTACAGAGCCAGGGGGCGGCCCGCGACGGTGCGGGACAGGATCCCCTTGCCGGTGATCTCGTGGTCCCATCCGGCCACGTACCAGGCGTTGAGCGGATGGGACAGGAGCTTGGCGGTCGTGGTGGTCCGCGTGGCGGTGACGGTCATGGTGCGGTCCTCTGCTGGGCGGTCGGGATGAGCACGGACAAATAACTACCTGCATAGATAGTCTGTGGCGTGGAACACAGACTAGCTATGGGGATAGTCGTTGACAAGGGTGACGGCCCGCCGATCGGACTAGGCTCGGAGGACGATCCACCGCTTCCCGGAAGGAGCCACCCGTGAGCCTCCGCTCGGCCCTGCTGGCGCTGCTCTCCTCCGGCCCGCTGACGGGCTACGACGTGGTCAAGCAGTTCAGGGCCTCGGTGGGCCACGTCTGGCACGCCCCCGACTCGCAGATCTACCCGGAGCTGCGGAAGATGCACGCGGAGGGACTGCTCTCGAGCCGGCCGGTCCCCTGGGGATCCCGCGGGGCCACCAAGACCGAGTACACGATCACGGCCGAGGGGGAGCGCGCTCTGCGGGAGTGGCAGGACACCCCGCTGGACTACGTGCGGGAACGCGATCCCGCCCAGCTGAAGGCCGCCTATTTCGAATGGGCCTCCCCCGGGGCGGCGGCCGCGCAGCTGCGCGCGCACATCGAACACTACCGGCAGCAGCGCGCCCAGGCCCTGGAGCAGATCCGGGCGCTCGAGGACCGCACGAACCCCACGCTCGCCCGGCGCCTGGCGGCCAACCCGGAGGACCAGTGGGAGCGGATCACCCGGTTCAAGGTCTTCGCCTACGAGGGACAGGTGGCCCGCGCCGAGCAGGAGATCGCGTGGGCCGAGCGCGGCCTGCGGCTGCTGGCGGAACTGGGCGATCCGGACGGGCCCGGCGCGCGGGAGACGCCCTGACGGTGGTCCGGAACGCGCGGGTGCGTACGCTGGCCGCAGACCCGCTCCCGGCCGAAGGACCCCTCATGACCCCCGAGCCGCTGCCCCGCCTCCTCGTCCCCGTCCTGTGCGCCGGGCTGCTCCTGGCGGGCTGCGCCCAGGACACCGGCCCAGGAACGGCAGCCACGCCCGCGGCGAGCGGGAGCTCGTCGTCGTCCGTGCCCTCCCCGCCCCCCTCCCCCACCCCCACGTCCACGTCCACGTCCGAGGAGCCCGCCGAGCTGATCGGCGGAGGCACCGAGGTGTTCCCCGGGCGGCGGATGGTGGCGCTCTACGGGCAGCCCGGCACCCCCGCCCTGGGGGCGCTCGGCGAACAGGGCCCCGAGGAGTCCGCGCTCCGTGCCGAGCAGCTGGCCGCGCAGTACGAGCCCCTCAGCGAGGAGCCGGTGGTCCCGGCGTTCGAGATCATCGCGACCACGGCCTCCGCGGAGCCCGGCGAGGACGGGGACTACTCCCGGGAGTCGACCGTGGAGGACCTGCGCCCCTACGTGGAGGCCGCCGCGGAGCACGACGTCTACGTGGTGCTCGACCTGCAGCCCGGCCACCAGGACTTCCTGAGCCAGGCGCAGCAGTACGAGGAGCTGCTGCGCCTGCCCAACGTGGGACTGGCCCTGGACCCGGAGTGGCGGCTCGCCCCCGGGCAGGTGCACCTGGCGCAGATCGGCTCGGTGGACGCGGCCGAGATCAACGCGACGACGGCGTGGCTGGCCGATCTCACCGCCCGCCACGGGCTGCCGCAGAAGGTGGTGCTGCTGCACCAGTTCGCGGAGTCGATGATTCCGGACCGGCACCTGGTGGACGCCTCGCGCCCGGAGCTGGCGCTCGTGCTGCACGCCGACGGCCACGGCACACCGGAGCTGAAGAGGGGAACGTGGGAGCGGCTGAAGCGGGACCTGCCCCCGGGGATCCGGATGGCGTGGAAGAACTTCTACGACGAGGACACCCCCACCTTCACCCCGGAGCAGACGTTCGCGCTCGAGCCGCGGCCCTGGTTCGTCTCATATCAGTGACCCCTCGGCCCCCGGGGAGCTCCTGCCTACGATGAGCAGAGCGGACGGGCAGCCCGCCGGTCCGCCGATCGAGGAGGACCCCATGAAGGCGCTCGTCTACCACGGACCGGGGCACAAGGCGTGGGAGGACGTCCCGGCCCCCACGGTCCAGGACCCGACCGACGTGGTCGCGAAGGTCGACACGACGACGATCTGCGGCACCGACCTGCACATCCTCAAGGGCGACGTCCCGGCGGTGACCGACGGCCGGATCCTGGGCCACGAGGCGATCGGCACGATCACCGAGGTCGGCGGCGCCGTGACCGGCCTGGCGGTCGGCGACCGGATCATCATCCCCGCCATCACCAACTGCGGGAAGTGCTCCTACTGCAAGAACAACCAGCCGTCCCACTGCCAGACGCTCGGGGGCGTGGGCTGGGTCTTCGGCCACCTCATCGACGGCACGCAGGCCGAGTACGTCCGCGTCCCGTTCGCGGAGACCTCCGTGCACAAGGTCCCGGAGGGTCTCGACGACGAGGACGTCCTGTTCCTCACCGACGCCCTGCCCACGGGCTTCGAGATCGGCATCCTCAACGGCAGCACCAAGCCCGGTGACACGGTCGCGATCGTCGGGGCGGGCCCGGTGGGCCTGGGCGCGGTGATGACCGCCAACCTCTGCGGCGCGGGTCGGGTGATCACCGTGGACCTCGACGAGAACCGGATGGACAAGGCGCTCGAGCTCGGCGCCACCGACAAGGTCAACGCGGGGGACCCGGACGCCGTCGAACGGATCAGGGCCCTGTCCCCGGACGGGCTCGGCGTGGACGTGGCCATCGAGGCCGTCGGGATCCCGCAGACGTTCCGGACGTGCCTGGACGTGGTGCGGCCCTACGGGACCGTGGCCAACGCCGGGGTGCACGGCAAGCCGGTCGAGCTGCCGCTGGACCGGCTGTGGATCTCCAACGTCCGGATCACCACGGGCCTCGTCGACTGCCGCACCGTGGGCAACCTGCTCAACATGGTCCGCTCCGGCCGGCTCGACGCGAAGGCGATGGCCACGCACCGCTTCACGATGTCCCAGATGGAGGAGGCCTACGACCTGTTCGGCAACGCCGCGCAGCACCGGGCGGTGAAGGTGGTCATCCGCGCCGACTGAGCGGTTGCTAGCGTGTGGCCGTGCGCACCGACAGACTCCAGAGCCCCCGGCAGCGGAAGACCATCGACCGGCTGGCCCGCTGGCTCACGCGCACCCACGGCGCGGACCCGGGGTGGGACGCCCTGGTGCTGGATGTCCTCAGCGTGGGCCGGGACCTCCGCCTGCAGGTGCGGG
Source organism: Kocuria sediminis (assembly GCF_009735315.1). Classification (NCBI taxonomy): domain Bacteria; kingdom Bacillati; phylum Actinomycetota; class Actinomycetes; order Micrococcales; family Micrococcaceae; genus Kocuria; species Kocuria sediminis. The sequence continues at coordinate 35,700 of NZ_WOGU01000006.1, read as the reverse complement.
AGGTCCGCGGCGGCACCACGTCCCACCACCCCGTGGACGTCGCCGGCCGGCGCAGCACCCCGCGGCGGCTGGTCCGCGCCCTCCAGGACGACTACGCGGACCTCGTCGACGGGTCCTGGCTCTCGGCCACCCTGCTCGTCACGGTCTCCGAACGGCGCTGGGACCGGCCCGGGGTGGAGCTGGTGCTCAACTACGCCGACGAACCCCCGCTCCCGGCGCACGCCCCGCACCCGGTCGCGGCCGAGGACTGGCGGCGGCACCTGGGCCGCTATCGGAGGATGGACCGGAAGATCCCCGGCTGGCTGCGGCAGCGCGTGGCCGAGGCCGGCCTGGACGTGCCCGGGCGCTGACCCGCCCCGTTCGCCGTGCGGGAACATCCGGCCCGGCACCCCGGATGCTGTTCCTTCAGCATGCTGAGAGGTCTAGGCTGGGGGCATCTGTTCACCGACCGGAAGGAGATTCCATGGGACTCGGAGACAAGATCAGCAACGCCGCGGAAAAGGCGGGCGGTGCTGCCAAGGAAAAGGTCGGCGACGCCACCGACAACCGCGACCTCCAGGCCGAGGGCCAGGCGGACAAGCTGTCCGGCAGCGCCAAGCAGGCCGGCGAACACGTCAAGGACGCGGGCAAGAACTTCAAGGACGGCATCTAGCACCACGGTTCAGCCGTCGAACCACCAGGAGGGCCCCGGTGTCGTGCGCGACACCGGGGCCCTCCGCCGTGTCCGGCACCCCCGCTCCGTCCGGCTCCGTCCGGCTCCGGCCCCGGCGCGCGGGAACGCGCCGACTCCCGGTTGCAGGCGCACAGCCTGGCTAGCCTGGGGCCATGCCGCAGACCATTCCGGAGTGCCCCGAGTTCCCGCCGGGCTTCGAGGCGGAGCAGCGCGTCTGGCGAGCCCTGCGGGAGTAGCTGCCGGCGGACGCGGTCCTCGTCTCCGGGCAGCGGATCACCGGTGACGCCGTCGACGCGGAGCTCGACCTGCTCGTGCTCTGGCCCGGAGTGGGCAACGCGGTGATCGAGGTCAAGGGCGGACAGGTCTCGGTGCGAGACGGGCAGTGGCACCAGTCCGGCAGAGCCGGCGCGCACCGGCTGCAGCGCTCGCCGCTCGAGCAGGCCCGGTCCGGGATGCATGCTCTCCTGGACCATCTGAAGCCGCGGCTGTCCCGCGGCCCCGGACGCACCACGTTCTTCGCGGCGCTGCCCTACACCCGTCTGCCCGAGGACTGGGACGCCCCCGACGCCCCGCGCGACCGGCTGCTCGACAGCACCGACCTGGACGCCGTCGCCGAACGGCTGCACCAGGTGCTGCGCCGCAGCACGCAGGCCTACGCCCCGCCCGACCGGGCCACCGTGGAGCTGGTCGTGAAGAACCTGCGCCGCACGCACCTGTCCCTGCGCAACGTGCAGGAGCTGGCGCGGGAGCTGGAGGACTCCGGCAACCAGCTCACCCGGGACCAGGAGCGGACCCTGTCCCTGCTGCGCTGGCAGCACCGGGCCCAGATCACCGGCGGCGCCGGCTCCGGCAAGACCCACCTGGCCATGCTGAAGGCCCGCCGGCTGACCCGTGACGGGTTCCGCACCGCCCTGGTGTGCTACTCCCGGGGGCTCGCGCGGTACTTCCAGCTGATGTCCCGGGCCTGGCCGGACGCGGAGCGCCCGGCCTACATCGGGCTGTTCCACCAGCTGCCCGTCGAGTGGGGCGCAGAGCCCGGCGAGGACGACGACCCCGACCACTGGGAGCGCCGGCTCCCCCTGCGACTCGGGCAGCTGGCCGCCGCGCAGCCGGAGGAGTGCCGGTTCGACGCGATCATCGTGGACGAGGCCCAGGACTTCGGGGAGCTGTGGTGGGAGGCACTCGTGCAGTGCTTCAAGGACCCGGAGCAGGGCGTGCTGTTCGTGTTCACCGACGAGCACCAGCGGATCTTCGACCGCGACGGGCAGGCCCCGATCGACCTCAACCCGTTCCCGCTGGACGACAACCTGCGCAACACCTCGACCATCGCCCGGGCCTTCGCCCCGCTCGCCTGGGAGGCGCAGCGGTGCCGGAACGCGGAGGGACCGGCGGTGCGGTTCGTCGACGTCGAGCCGGGGGCGGTCCTGGACCTCGCCGACGACGCCGTGGTCGCTCTCCAGCAGGAGGGCTGGGACCCGAGCCGCATCGCCCTGCTGACCACCGGCAGGCGTCACCCGGTGCAGCGGGAGATCGTGGAGGCCGAAGGGTTCGGGGCCTACTGGGACGGGCACTTCGCCGAGGAGGACGTGTTCTACGGGCACGTTCTGGGCTTCAAGGGCCTCGAGCGCTCGGCCGTGGTCCTGGCGGTCAACGGGTTCCACGACATGGCCCGTGCCCGGCACATGGTCTACGTGGGCATGTCGCGTGCGCGGTCGCTGCTCGTGGTCGTCGGCGCGCGCGAGGTCGTGGAGGAGGCCGCGGGCCCGGACCTGCTGGCCGCCCTCGACGCCGGTGAGGCCTGGCGCCCGCCGGCCGGGTGAGCACTCCACCGGGCGGGGGACGGGCCGGCTACCGCGTGCGGTGTGCGTCCTCGGCGCCGGACTCGATCCCGGCGAGCTCCTCCTGGGCGCCGTGTCCGGTGCGCGCCCGGGTGCGGGCGTCGACGGCGAGGAGGACGAGGACGACGACGCACCCCGCGGCGGCGGCGAGCAGCTGCAGCCACCAGTCCCCCTCTGGGGCGAGCAGAGCGCGGTCCTCCAGCTGCCACGGCCACAGGCTCCGGAGGGCACCGAGCATGAGGCCGGTCACCGCCAGCATGGTCACGCGGTGGTGGCGGTCCAGCAGCCACTGCAGGCCCTTCACGATCACGACCATGCCGAGCGCGGCGCCGAGCAGGAACAGGGACAGGTAGCCGAGGTCGAGCTCGTCCACGGCGCGCAGGGTCGGCTGGTACAGCCCGAGGGTCAGCAGCAGGAAGGACCCGGAGAGCCCGGGCAGCAGCAGCGCGGACACGGCCACCATCGCGGCCAGGACGACGAGCACGGGCGTGGGGGCCACCGTGGTGGGCGGCACGGACACCAGCACGAAGGCCAGGACCGTCGCGGCCGCCACCACCGCCGCGTCGCGGGCGCGCAGGTTCCCGCCGGCCAGGCGCAGGGGCACGCCCGCGGAGGCCAGGACCATGCCGAGGAACAGCGCGCGCATGGTGACCGGATGCTCCTCGACGAGGTGGCTCACCGGCCCGGCCACGGTCAGCAGGGCCGCGACCATGCCGAGGGCCACGGGCAGCACGATCCCCCACTCGACCCGGGCGAGATGGTGCCTCGCCCCGGCGGCGCGATCGGGGCCCAGCAGGAGGCGCCTGCCCGCCGAGACCACGTGGCCGGCGGAGTTGATGAGCTCGTCGTAGACGCCCGTCACGAGGGCCACGGTGCCGCCGCTCACGCCCGGGACGGTCTCGACCACCCCCATCAGCGCGCCGCGCACCACGTTGCCCGGGAGGCTGCGGCGGACGGATCCGTCGTCGTCCGGCGCCCGGCCGGAGGCGGCACCGGAGACGGCACCGGAGGAACGGTCGGCGTCGGTCTGCGCGGCGGCCAGGACGCCGGCGGGCGTCGAGGGGTGGTCCGGGGCGGGGGAAGCAGGCACGGGGGCTCCTGGGTGGGGGACGGCACGGGCGCCTGCCAAGCTACCGGGGCCGCCCGGGCGTCATCCGGCCCCGGTCCGTGGCAGGGCCCCCGGAGGAGTGGCAGACTCGTCCTCCACCGCCCGTCGAAGGGATCCGGCCATGACCACCGCGCTGCTCACCACCGACCACGGGCCGATGCCCGCCCACGTGGCGGTGCCCGTCACGCCGCCGCCCTGGCCCGGGGTGGTCGTGGTGCACGACGTCACCGGGATGAGCGAGGACCTGCGCCACCAGGCGGACTGGCTGGCGGACGACGGCTTCCTCGCCGTGGCCCCCGATCTCTTCCACCGGGGCGGCCGGCTGCGCTGTCTGCGCACGGTGCTGAAGGACATCGGCGCCCGCCGCGGGCCCACGTTCGACGACGTGGAGACGGCCCGCTCCTGGCTCGCCGCCCGCCCCGACTGCACCGGGCGGATCGGCGTCATCGGCTTCTGCATGGGCGGCGGCTACGCCCTCGCACTCGCCGCGGAGCACGGCTTCGCGGCCTCCAGCACGAACTACGGCGGCTGTCCCGAGGGAGCGGAGGAGTGGTTGCCGCGGGCCTGCCCGATCGTGGGCAGCTACGGCGGCGCGGACGGCTCGCCCCTGGGCGCGGACGCCGGGCGCCGGCTGGAGGGCATCCTCACCGAGACCGGGGTGGAGCACGACATCAGGATCTACCCCGGGGTGGGCCACGGCTTCATGAACGACCACGACCCCGCCGACCTCACTCCCCTGCTGCGGGTCCTGGGCCGGTTCAGCCGCACCGCCTACGACGACCCCGCCGCCCAGGACGCCCGGCGGCGGATCACCGCCTTCTTCGACCGGCACCTGCGGGAGGAGGCCCCGGCGGCGCAGTGACCCGGCAGCGCTCAGCCGCGGCGCCGGCGGGCGGCCGTGCCCGGGCGGAACCGGGCGGGCACCCCGGCGGCCCCGGTGGCCTCCGTGGCCCCGGTGGCGAGGTCGGCGGCCATCGCGCCGAGCAGCGGCGCGAACTTCCCCCCGTGCCCCGAGCAGGGCGAGACCACGGTGATCCCGCCGGCGGAGTCGAGCACGAACTCCTCGTCCGGGGTGCTGGTGAACAGGCACGTGGTCTCGGCGTAGGGCTCGGGGACCAGCCCCGGCAGGTGCGCCCGCACGTGGGCCACCACCCGGGCGCGGTGGGCGGGGTCGACCACGCCGTCCTGCGCGGCCGCCGAGCGCAGGGGGCGACCGCCGTGGTACTCGGCGACCTTCTGGCCGCGGAAGCCGGCGTCCCGCCCGCCGGGCAGGGAGTAGACCGGCAGTCCCCCGTCCTCGCGGATCGTGGTGGGCCAGGGCCGGTCCGGGTCCCGGTACGGGAAGTGGAAGGCGCTCTCCTGCCGCACGCGCAGCCGCGGCAGGCCAGCCAGGAACGCCGCCGGCAGGGGCAGCTCCCCGATCAGGTCGGGGAGGTGGCCGCCCGCGGCGACCACCACGTGCCCGGCGTCGAGCGTCTCCCCGCCGGGGCCGGAGACCGTGAACCCGGCACCGGTCCGGGCGATCCCCCGGACCGGCCAGGCGGTGCGCAGCTGCGCCCCGGCCGCCACCGCGAGCTCCACCATGGCCTCGGCGGCCGCCCGGGCGTCCAGCACCCCTGCCCCGGGCTGGTACAGGACGGAGGTCTCGACGGTCAGCTGCGGCCACCGGGAGCGGGCCCGGGCGGGGCCGAGCAGCTCGTGCGCCACGCCGGCCGCCTCGAGGACACGGGCCAGGCGTTCGGGCTCCCGCCCCCGGCCGTGGTCCACGCCGCCGACCCGGTCGATCAGCCGGCGCCCCGCCCCTCGCTCCAGCCGGGCCCACCACGGTTCGGAACGGACGACGAGCTCTGCGTAGAAGGGGTCCGCGTAGGCGTAGCGGAAGATCCGGGCGGACCCGTGCGAGGAGCCGCGCGGGCCGGCCGGGACGTCACGCTCCACGAGCACGACCTCCTCGCCGCGCCCGGCCAGCTGCCAGGCGGTGGCGGCGCCCATCAGCCCGGCGCCGACCACGACGTACCGTGCCGAGGTCATGGGCTGGATCCTTCCGCCGTGCCGGACGAGGAGACGTGGTGCACCGGCGTTCCGCGGTGCGGGCGTCCCGGCCCGGACGCCCGTGCGGGCCGGCGGGCGGTCCGCGCCGGGGGGACGACCGTGACAGTCTGGCCCTCGGGCACCCGCGCGGGCAACCGCGCCGCCGGGCTCCCGCCAGGGCACGTCCGGCGTCGGCGCTCCCCGCCGGGCACCGCCGCCGGTGCGCCGTCCGGGGAGCGGGAAACGGCAGGATGGGCCCATGAGCATCCTCATCGGCCTGGACATCGGCGGCACCAAGACCCACGGCCTGCGCGCCGAGGGCGGCGCGGTGGCGCGGGAGGCGTTCGGCGGCAGCGCGAACGTGCAGAACGTCAGCCGGGACGCGGCGGCCGCCGTCCTGGCGCAGGTCCTCGCCGAGCTGGGCGCCGCGGACGCGGACGTCGTGGTGGCGGGCGCCGGCGGGGTGGACACCGCGGCCGACGCGGAGGCGCTGCGCGGGCTGATCGCCCCGCACGCGGGCCTGGCCCGCGTCGTCGTGGTGCACGACACCCGGCTCGTGCTGGCCGCCGGCGGCTGCGACACGGGGATCGCGGTCATCGCCGGCACGGGCTCCGCCGCGTGGGGGACCGCGCCCGACGGGCGGGAGGCCCGCGCCGGGGGCTGGGGCCACCTGCTCGGCGACGAGGGCAGCGGCTACTGGATGGGCCGGGAGCTGGTGCGCCGCGCGCTCGCCCGGCACGACGACGGACGGGTCCCCGACGCCCTGGACCGGGCGGTCCTCGACCGCTGCGGCCTCGCCGAGCCCGGCGGGCTCATCGAACGCTTCCACACGCTCCCCGAGCGCGGGTTCTGGGCGGACCTCTCCCGGGTGGCGTTCGCCGCGGCCCCGCAGGACGAGGACGCGATGCGGCTGGTGGACCGCACCGCGGACGCCCTGGCGGAGCTCGCCGCGACCGTGTCCCGGCGCCTGGCGGTGACCGGGCCGGTGGTGGTCGGCGGCGGGCTCGCGGTGCACCAGCCGCTGCTGCGCCGGCGGCTCCGGGAGGCCGCCGCGCGGCGGGGTCTCGGGGAGGTGCGGGTGCTCGACCGCGCGCCCGTGCACGGCACGCTGCGCCTGGCGGACCGGGTGTGAGCGGGGACCGCGGCGGGGCCCTACCCTGAACGGGTGACCACCCTCGCCCCCGCCCGCCGCCCCGGGCTGCGCCCGACCGCCTACGTGCTGGCGGCCGTCGTCTCCGTCCAGTTCGGCGGCGCCCTCGCCGCGGTCCTCGTCCCGCAGATCGGCGCCTCCGCCACGGTGACGATGCGCCTGCTCCTCAGCGCCGTGATCATGCTCGTCGTCATCCGGCCGCGGCTGCGCGGACGCAGCCGCGAGGCCTGGCGGGCCGGGCTGCTGTTCGGGGCCGCGCTGGCCGGGATGAACTTCGCGTTCTACCAGTCCCTGGCCACGCTGCCGCTGGGCGTGGCCGTGACCGTGGAGTTCCTGGGCCCGCTCACGCTCTCGGCGGTGCTCTCCCGCCGCGCCCGGGACGTGCTCGCCGTGCTCGCGGCGCTGGCCGGGGTCGTGCTGATCTCCCAGGCGCTCACGGTGCCGTGGGCGGAGCTCGACCTCGTGGGCATCGGCTGGGCGGTGCTGGCCGGGGCGGGCTGGGCGGCCTACATCCTGGGCAGCCGCTCCGCGGGCCGGCACTTCGACCAGCTGGACGGCCTGGCCGTGGCGCTGGTCGTGGCCGCGGTCCTGGTCACCCCCGTGGGCGTCGCCACCGCCCACGCCCCGGCCCTGACGTGGGGCGTGCTCGCCGGCGGGGTGGGGATCGCCCTGCTGTCCTCGGTGGTGCCCTACTCGCTCGAGCTCCTGGCGCTGCGCTCCATCCCGCCGAAGGTCTTCGGGATCCTCCTCAGCCTGGAGCCCGCCGTCGCGGCGCTGGCGGGCCTGCTGGTGCTGAGCCAGGGGCTCACCATCCTGCAGCTGGTGGGCATGGGCCTGGTCGTGGCGGCCAGCGCCGTGGTCATGGTGGGCAGCGGGACGCCCGAGGTCCCCGCGGAGACCGGGCCCGTCGAGCTGGTCCGGCCGCGCGCCGAATGATCAGCCCCCTGTGCAAACAGGGGGTTCCCGTGATGGGATGGGGCCATGGAAGCCAACGAGATCATGGACCGCATCCGCTCCGCCCGCGACCACGCCCTGGAGCAGGAGCGCGAGGAACGCCAGAACATCGCCGACGCGGACACCGCCGACAAGCAGGGCGCCGCGAGCGTGCGCCTGGCCACCCGGCAGGCCGTGCGCGAGGCCTTCGACGACATCCTCGGGGAGAGCACCGACCCCGCCCAGGACGGCTGAGCCCACGCGACGGCACCTGAGCGCCCCCGGAGGGCCACGATGAGCCGGGTGGCCGTGGTGGGCGCGGGCATCGTCGGCCTCGCCACCGCCCACGCCCTGCGTGCCCGCGGCGCCGACGTCACCCTCTACGAGTCCGGCCCGCCCGGCGGCGGCCAGTCCGCCGGGCAGTCCCGGATCTTCCGGCACGCCCACGACGACCCCCGGCTGGTGGCGCTGGTCGCCCGCAGCAGAGCCCTGTGGCGGGCGTGGGAGCAGGAGTTCGGGGTGGAGCTGATCTCCCCGGACGGGGCCGTGGCCATCGGGGACGGCGTGGCGCAGAAGCTGCGGACCCTGGAGCCCTTCCCGGACATCCCCGTCCGGCCGCTCGAGCCCGCGGAGCTGCGCGAGCGCCTGCCGCTGCTGGCCGCCTGGGACGGACCGGCCATGCTCGACGTCGAGGGCGGGGCGATCCGCACCCTGGCCGCCGTCGGCGCCCTCACGGACCGGCTGCGGGAGTCGATGCTGCGCGAGCACGTGCTCTCGGTGCGGCGCACCGGCTCCGGCCGGGTGGAGGTGCGCACCGGCACCACCTGCGAGGACCACGACCACGTGGTCCTGTGCGCGGGCCGGGGCACCGCCCCGCTGGCGCACGGGGCCGGTCTCCGGCTGCCGGTCGCCCTGGGCGCCCACGTCCGCCTGACCTTCGCCGTCGCGGACCCGCCGGGTCCGGCCGGGCTGCCCACGTTCCAGGACGGCAGCGGCGAGTTCGGGGAGACGGGGGTCTACGCCGCGCCGTACCCGGACGGCCGGCACTACTCCGTGGGACTCAGCGCCGACACGGACGCCCGCGAGGACGGCAGCCTGACCGACCCCGGGCAGCTCGCCGCGTTCGCCGAGCGCACGGTCGGGTACGTGCGGCGGGCCCTGCCCGGACTCGACCCGTCCCCGGTGGACCACGTGCACTGCTGGGTCACCCGCCTGCCCTGGGGCGACGACGGCGTGGGCGTGTGGTCCGAGGACGGGCTCACCGCCCTGGCCGGACACAACCTGTTCAAGCAGGCACCGGCCCTCGGCGAGGCCCTGGCGGAGACCGCCCTGACCGGGACGGTTCCCGGGAACCTGCACCACGCGCAGCAGCTGGGCCGTTCCGCCGGCTGAACCCGGCCGCAGGACAGCGGTCCCGTGGCGGCGCCCGCTCCGGACGGAGCGGGCGCCGGGATGTCCGGCCCGCGGGCGTGGATAATGTGTCCCGCGGCCGCTCCGTCCGGCACGGCCGCGGGAACGAGCCGCGGCGGAGGAGGGTGAGGGTGCCGAGAGTCCTGGGGAGCACGGTCGACGACCAGACGAGGTGCACGCACTACCGCACGGCGCTCGACGTGGTCGCGATCAGGTTCTGGTGCTGCCAGGAGTACTACCCCTGTCACCTCTGCCACGCGGAGAGCGCGGGGCACGCGGCGGTGCCGTGGCCGGCCGCCGAGCGCGATGCCGCGGCCGTCCTCTGCGGGGTCTGCGACCACGAGCTGACCGTGCGCGAGTACCGGGACGCGGACGGCTGCCCGCGCTGCGGCGCGCGCTTCAACCCGGGATGCCGTCTGCACGCCTCCCTGTACTTCGAGGACTGACCCGGACCGTGCCGTTCCCCCGCCCCGCCGTGATGGGGCTCGACGGCTCGGGCAAGAGCAGCCTCGCGCGCCTGCCCGACGGCGCACAGCCCACTTCTCGCTGACGGCCGGCACACGCGTCTCGCCGCACCTGCCATGAACTTCCGATAGCGTGCCAAAGTGGTCAACGCGCCGCCTCCCCCATGGCCGGACAACGGCCGACGAGCCGACTCAGATGTCACGAGTCCGTGCGGCAGTCCCGGAGTCGCCTGTCGATACTCGGCTGGCCCCCAGCCCCCGCAGAATCGTCTCGAGCCCCATCTCGAAGTCCTGTTCGTCCATGGCGTCCTGCTCTTCGCTGGAACGGCCGGCGATCGAGGCCCGGGTCTGTTGAGCGGCGACGGACCCGAGGGTGTATCGGATCAGGGTGAGCGCACCACCGCGGGCTTTGTCGTCAGGCAGACCGAGGGCGCGAAGCAGTGATACGAGCTCTGTTGTCGGCGGGAGGGTCTCTGCACCTAGTGCGTGAGCAACCGCGACGACATCGGCCCCATCGCGGATCTCAAGGATCGCCAGACGTAGTGCGGTCACGAGCTCAGTAGGGGAGTCTTTGTTGCGGACCGGTTCGAGCATGCGCTCGGCGAGAGCCAGCAGCAGCGTCTGCTTGTCGGTCACGTGCCAGTAGAGCGCGCCTGGCTGAACGCCCATCTCGCGGGCGAGCCGACGCATCGTGAGATCACCCAGCCCGTAGGTGCGCAGCAACGCCCATGCCGCGTCCACCACGGCGGTGCGGGTTAGAGACACTGGGCCTCCTCGAGGAGCGAGATGAACCGGGTCAGTCTACGGCGCGGCGCGCCGGGCGGCTGTCCGGCCGTCGTCAGCAGGCGACTCGGGTTGACCAAGTATTGAACACCGTTCAATACTTGAGCAGTGTTCAATTGACGTTCGGGCCTGAGCATCGCTGCTCGAGGCAGTCCTGTTCGCCACCAGAGACGGTGCATCCACCACCACACGGCCCCGGAGGTTGATGCCATCAAGTGCGGCTTCTGCCACGAGTGTCACCCCTGCCACCTGTGCCCCGAGGGGAGCAGGGACTCCCGGTGGTGCAGTGCTCGGTAGAGGAACGAGATGCGGCGGCATACCTCTGTGGGTCTGCGGTCATGCACCGTCCGTCCGCGACCGCCCAGGCGTGGACTCCTGCAGTCGGTGTGGGGGCGCCGTTCGATCCGGGATGACGCCTCCACGTCCGTGATCCCGAACGCAGACCGAGGATGCACCTCGGCACGAAGCCATGCCGAGGACTACGAGGGAAAGAGGACCCGCAAGATGTCGGTCAAGCATTCGATGTGGGATCCCTCCCGTGGTGAGGTGCCCGTGATGTCTCCGGCGCCCCGGCACCCGGGCATCCGGTTGACGGGCGTCAGCGTCACCCGGGAGGGCCGGGACATCCTCCAGGACGTCGACATGGCCCTGGACGAGCACCGCATCGCCGTGATCGGGCTCAACGGCTCGGGCAAGTCCACCCTCGTGCGCCTGCTCAACGCGCTGGTGTTGCCCACCCGCGGCACGGTGCAGGTGGGCGGGCTGACCACCGCCAAGGACGCCAAACGGATCCGGCGCCAGGTGGGATTCGTGTTCCAGCACCCGGAGAACCAGATCGTGATGCCCCTGGTGGCCGAGGACATCGCCTTCGGCGTGCAGAACCTCGGGCTGCGCGGCGCCGAGCTCACCGACCGGGTGGACGCGGTCCTGCAGCGCCTGGACATCGCCCACCTGCGCGACCGGGAGTCCTACACGCTCTCCGGCGGGGAGAAGCAGATGGTCGCCCTGGCCGCGGTGCTGGTGATGGAGCCCTCCACCGTCGTCTTCGACGAGCCCACCACCATGCTCGACCGGCGCAACCGCCGCCGGCTCCAGGCCACCATCGAGGGCCTGGACCAGCGGGCGATCGTGGTGACCCACGACCTGGACATGGTCGAGGCCTACGACCGCGCCCTCGTGGTGCACGAGGGCCGCATCGCCTTCGACGGCGACCCCGGCCGGGCGCTCGAGTTCTACTGCCGGATCAGCGACTCGTGAGCGGCGCCCGCCCCGCCGGGCCGCTGGCCGCGGTGCCGGCCGGGCCCAAGTTCGCGCTGCTCTTCCTCGCCAGCATCGCCCTGTACGCGGTGCCCGGGCTCCCGGCGCAGACCGGCTTCTTCGTCCTCGCGGTGGCGGCGGTGCTGCTGACCCGCACGCCGCTCCTGCGGCTGGCGCGCATGCTGGCCGGGCTGTTCCTCGTCGTGGGGATCGTCACCGTCACCCTGGCGCTGACCGCCGGCTGGGACACCGCCACGATCTCGGCCCTGCGGCTGCTCAGCCTCTGCTTCCTCGCCTACGCCGTCACCCTGAGCACCGCGTTCAGCGAGATGCTGGCCCTGTTCCAGACCCTGCTGCGCCCGGCCCGGCACCTGGGCCTGAACCCGGCCCAGATCAGCCTGGCCCTGTCCATGACGATCCGGTTCATCCCCGAGATCCGCGCCCAGTACCTCGCGATCCGCGAGGCCCAGTTCGCCCGCGGCCTGCACCACCGCCCGGTCGCCGTGCTGGTGCCCCTGCTGGTGCGCACCCTGGAGTCCGCCCAGGAGATCTCCGCCGCGATCGACGCCCGGTGCTACGACTCCGACCCGCCGGACCCGCGCCCCGCTCCTCCCGTGTCCGACTGACCTCCCGTCCCATCCACCCGAAGGATCCCCATGGCCGCCGAGAACCCGCAGACCACCCAGAACACCGTCCTCGTGGCGGTGTTCGCCGCCCTGATCGCCGCCCTGGGCCTGGTGCCGCCGATCACGGTGGGCATCATTCCGGTGCCCATCACCCTGCAGACCCTCGGCGTGATGCTCGTCGGCGCGCTGCTGGGCCCGGTCCGGGGCATGCTCTCCGTGGTCGTGCTGGAGGTCCTCGTGCTCGCCGGGCTGCCGCTGCTCGCCGGCGGCCGGGGCGGGCTCGGGGTGTTCCTGGGGCCGACCGGCGGCTACCTGCTCGGCTGGATCCCGGCCGCCCTGGTCATCGGCTTCCTGGTGCAGCACTGGGCGCTGCGGCAGACCCGTCCTGCGGCCCGGTTCGCCGCCGCCCTGCTCAGCACGGCCGTGGGCGGCATCGGCGTGATCTACGCCCTCGGCGTGCCGTGGACGGCCGTGGTCGCCGGGCTGCCGCTGTCCACGTCCCTGCTGGGCTCGCTCGTGTTCGTTCCCGGCGACCTGCTCAAGGCGGGCGTGGCCACCGCCGTGGCCCTCAACGTCCACCGCAGCTACCGCCGCCTGCTCGGCGGCGTGCCGGCCGCGGCGCGGTGAGCGCGCGGACCGCTGCGCAGGCCGTGACGCGGCGCGCCGTGTCGGCGTCACGGCACGCGGAACGGTCTGCGTGGAGACTCAGGGCTGCTTGGGAATGATGATCCACAACGCGATGTAGACCAGCTCCCCCACGCCCACGAGGCCGAAGACGATGAAGCCGAGGCGCACCAGGAACTTCGGCAGACCGAAGCGGTTCGCCAGCGCCGCGCAGACGCCGGCGAGGAGCTTGCCGTTGCGAGGACGGACCAGTGTGGTAGCCATGCCCGGATTCTACGCGCGGGCCGCCGGACACGCCCGGGCCGGAGCCGTCCGCTCCGGCCCGGGCGGAGCGGACGGCGGAGGCGTCAGAGGTCGACGACGCCCTTGTCGCCCTTGATGGTGTCCCCGGTGACCTTGGCCTTGACCAAGTTGGCCACCTGGGTGACCTTGCCCCCGCCGGGGGTGTCCCAGTACTCGGCGGAGCGGCCGGTGACCTCGATGAGGACGTTGTCCGGGTTCTCGGGCCCGCCCTCCAGCCACGAGCCGGTGAAGCTGTCCCACAGCTCCTTGAGCTTGTCCACGTCGTTGAGCACCAGCGCGGTCCCGGTGAGCGAGACCCAGGCGCCCTCCCCGGCGTAGGCGACGTTGACGGAGGGCCGCTGCTGGAGGTCCTGCACCTGGTCCGAGGTGCGCTCGGCGATGAAGTACACGGTGCCGTCGAAGTCCACGTCCTGCGTGGCCATCGGCTTGGAGATGAGGTTGCCGTGCTCGTCGGCGTGGGTGAGCATGGCGATGCGGGTCTTCCGGATGAGCTCGCGCACCTTGGCGGCGCCGTCGTGCTGATCGGTCATGGGGATGCCCTTCTCTCGTCGACCACCGCGGTTCCGCGGCGCGAACGGCCAGTCTACGAACCCCGGGCGGATCGCACGAGGGGCCGGCCCCTGAGGACAGCGACGGGACAGGCCGGGCCGGCACCTGCCCGGCAGGCGCCCGACCTCAGCCGCCGGAGCCGGGCCCGGCCGCCGCGCCCCGTGCCAGCAGGCCACACACGGCATCGACCCACTCGTCCGTCACGGGCTGCCGGAGCATGACGACCCGGTGCAGCGCGGCGCCCACCAGGGCGTCCGCCACCTCGGCGGCGGAGACCCCCGGCCCCCACTCCCCGCGGTCCCGGGCCCGGCGGACCAGGGCGTCCAGCGGCTGCTCCGTGGCGGCCAGGCGCCGGGCGACGACCGCCTCCACCTCGCCGGAGACCCCGTCCGCCAGGGCCACGAGCAGCAGGGCCCGGCCGCCGGGCGTGGCCAGGTGCCGCGCCAGGGGCCCGAGCACGGAGGCCAGGTCGGTGCGCAGCCGGCCCGTGTCCGCCGGCGCCCCGAGGGCGTCCAGCTGGTGCTCGAGGGCGGCGACGACGAGCGACCCGCGGTCCGGCCAGCGCCGGTACACGGAGGTCCGGTGGACGCCCGCCCGCCGCGCGACCCGGTCGACGCTCAGCGCGTGCGGCCCTGCCACGGCCAGCTCCTCGAGCGTGGCGGCCAGCACCACGCCGTCGATGGGCACGGCGGGACGTCCCACCCGGCCGGGAGACCGCGACGGGCGGGGCTCGGGGGTGGATCCGGTGGCGGACATGCTCTCATTGTCGCCCGCTGCGGGCGCCCACAGGTGTCGGCCGCACCGGGAGCTCGCGCCGGCGGTCCGGCCCCTGGGCAGGACACCTCCCTTAATGCAACAATCTGTTGCATTAAGGGAGGTGCCCATGGACGTGCTCATCGTCGCCGTCGACACCCGCGGTGGTGTCCAGCCCTACACCGCGCTCGCCGCGGGCCTGCGGGCTCGGGGCCACCGCACGGTCGTCGCGGCGCCCGAGGATCTCACCTGGCTCCCGGAGCAGCACGGCGTCCCGGCCGTCGCCCTGCCCGGGAGCATGCAGGAGGCCGCCGCGCGCCTGCCGTCCAGCGAGGGGATGCGCGGCCTGGTGCCGCACGGGATGCAGGAGGAGGTGAGCCGCCAGGCCGCCGTGCGGACCGCCGCGCTCCTGGAGGCCGCCCCGGGAGCCGACGTGGTCCTGGCGGGCATCGGGGGCGCCCCCATCGCCCGCGCGGTCGCCGAACGGATCGGGGCACGGTTCCTCTCGGCGCACCTGCATCCGCTGGGCCCCGCCACGGGCGCGTTCCCCGGGGTGCTGGCCCCGCACGTGCCCCGGTGGTCGGGGCGGGCCGGCAACCGTCTGGCCCACCGGATCACCGCCCTCGCGGTGGCCGCCCCCACGCGCCCGGCCGAGCGCGCCGCCCGGGCGGCTGCGGGACTCACGCAGCGGCCCACCGGCCGGCCGGAGCCGGTCGCCCTGTACGGCATCAGCCCGCAGGTGCTCCCGAAGCCCTCCGGCTGGCCGCCCGGTCACGTGCTGACCGGCTACTGGTTCCTCGAGGACCCCGGGGCCGCCCTCGACCCCGAGCTCGAGGCGTTCCTGGCCGACGGGCCACCCCCGGTGGTGGTCGGCTTCGGGAGCATGTCCAGCGCCGACGCCCGCCGGGCGTCGCGGACGGTCACGGCCGCCCTGCGCGCCACGGGTTCCCGCGGGGTGCTGCTGACCGGATGGGGCGGGCTCGCCGCCGGTGGCGACTCCGGCCCGGGGGTCCTGGTGCGCACCGCCGTCCCGCACGACCTCCTGCTGCCGCGGGCGGCGGCCGTGGTGCACCATGCGGGGGCCGGGACCACGGCGGCGGGACTGCGCGCGGGCATCCCCCACGTCACGGTTCCCTACGGCGTCGACCAGCCGTTCTGGGCGGCACGGGTCCACGAGCTCGGAGCCGGCGCCGCCCCGATCCCCCGGAGACGGCTGACGACCGCGCTCCTGGTCGAGGCGCTCGAACGGTGCCTGCGGGACGGGTCGCTGCGGGAGCGGGCGCGGCAGCTGGGCGCCGCGATCCGCGCGGAGGACGGTGTGGGCGCGGCCGTGACCCGCCTGGAGACCTGGGCCGCGCTCGGCCCGCGGCGGTGATCAGCCCTCGGGCGCGGACGGGACCACGCTGTGCCGCGGATCGCGGTCCGGCACCAGGCGGGGGACCAGCCGGACGAGGACCACCATCCCCACCAGCTCCACCAGGGTCTGGGTGACGACGACGAACGGCGTCAGCGCCAGCCGATCCGGCAGCGCCAGGGCCAGGGGGAGCACCACGAGGGAGTTGCGGGTGACCCCGCCGAACAGCAGGGCCCGGGAGGCCGCCACGTCCAGGTCCGCGATCCGGGCGGCCAGGACCCCGAGCGGGACCATGGCCACGAGGAAGCCGACGTAGAGGGGCACCACGGTCACGAGGTCGGCCAGCTGCTCCCCCACCCCGCGCACCTGCGAGGCGATCACCGTGAACAGGGTCAGCGCCATCAGCGGCACCATCGCCGCGGCCATCGCCCTCACGACCCGGCGTGCCGCGGCGGAGCTGGGCGCCGCCCGCTGCAGCGCCGCGGCCGCGGCGAGCGGCAGGACGATGAGCAGCACGAACGCCTCCACGAAGGGCCCCAGCTCCACGAGGGCGACCGCCCCGGGGCCCGCGAGGACCAGCAGCCACGCGGGCAGCAGGATCATCTGGCCCAGCATCAGCAGCGGGGCGGCCGCCAGCAGCCGGTCGGCGGCGCCGCCGGCGAGTCCGGTGAAGACGATGACGTAGTCCACGCACGGAGCCAGCAGCACCAGCAGCACCCCGATCAGCACGGCCTCGTGGTCGGCGACCGCGCGGGAGAGGACGAGCACCACGACCGGCACCACGGCGAAGTTCACCACCAGCACGGCCGCCAGGAAGCGCAGGTCGGCGAAGGCCCGGCCGATCGCGGCGAACGGGACGGCCAGGAACGTGGCGAGGAGCAGCAGCCCCAGCACCGGGGTCACGGCCGGGGCGAGCGCGGGCGCGCCGGGCACCGCCCAGCCGACGAGGACAGCGGCGGCGATGGCCCCCAGGTAGACGGCCACCTGGTGGCGCTCGGCCCACGGGGCGGGTGCTGTGCTGCTCACCCGCCCAGCCTAGGTGGCCGCGTCCGGGGGTGTCGGCGGCCGGGGACCTGCCCCGCCCGGGGGTGGGGACCGGGGCGTCGATCAGTGCGCGGGGACCTCCGGCGCAGGACGTGCGGGGCCGGGCTGCGCGTCGCGGGCGGGGGCGGTGGTGCGGCGCACGACGACACGGGTGGGCAGGCGCTGCGCCGGGTCGGGATCCTCCCCGCGCAGCAGGGCCAGCAGCAGGCGAGCGGCCTGCAGTCCCTGGTCCCGGACCGGCTGGCGGACGGTGGTGAGGTCGACCAGCTCCGCCAGGGGGTGGTCGTCGATGCCGATGACGGAGATGTCCTCGGGCACCCGCAGTCCGGCGCGGCGGACGGTGCGCATCGCACCCAGGGCCATCTCGTCGGAGTGGGCCAGCACGGCGGTGGGGAGCTCGCGGACGCTGAGCAGCTTCTCCATGGCCTCGGCGGCCGGCACCCCGCCCCAGTCGGTGGTCACGACGAGCTCCTCGTCGACCGGGACGCCGGCGTGGGCCATGGCCGCGTAGAAGCCCCGCGTCCGCCCCCGGTGGACCGGCTGGTCGGCGCGGTCGGGGTCGACGGCGGTGATCATGGCGATCCGGCGGTGGCCCAGGCGCAGCAGGTGGTCGGTGGCCTGCCGCACGGCGGCGGCGTCGTCGATGGAGACGTAGGGATAGGTGGCGTCCTGGCCGCCCGCGGCGACGATGGTGACGCCCATGAGCTCCAGGCGGCGCCGTTCGTGGTCGGTGACCGGCACCGCGACCACCACGACCGCGTCGACCTTGCGGCGGGCGGGCAGGCGCTCGAAGAACGCGTGGCGCCCCTCGGGATCCCCGACGTGGTACAGCAGCACGTCGTGACCGGCCTCCCGCAGGACCTCCTCGAGGCCGCCGACCATCTCCCCGAAGTACCAGCGGTCCAGATGGGGCACGACCAGGGCGACGCTGCGGGTGGCTCCCGTGGCCAGGCGCGAGGCCTCCGGGGAGGCGACGTACTCCAGGCGCCGGGCGACCTCGGTGACACGTTCCCTGGTGGCCGCGGCCACGCCGTAGGCGCTGTTGAGCGCCCGTGAGGCGGTGGCCAGGGAGACGCCGGCCTCACGGGCCACATCCGCCAGGCCGACGGTTCTGGAGGAGTTCATGGCCTCAGTGTAGATCCTTCGGAAACGCTTTCTAAAAAGTTCCCCGCCATAACCACAGTTGGCGCCCCTCGCTGCAGGTGGTGTATCCAAACCCGCTCCCTCGGGGTTGACACTGTCGCAGTATGAGCTAGATCATATTCGGAAGCGCTTCCGAAACACCGGGGCGTGACACCTTCCGGAGGAGGAAGTTCCATGACCGATCACCTGGTCACCCAGGATCCTGCCCGTCTGGCGCGCACCAGGCTGCGTGCGGTGGGAGTGGGTGCAGCCGCACTGTTCGCCCTGGCGGCCTGCGCCCCTCCCGGCGCCGGCTCTGCCCCGGCGGCCTCCGAGGCGGCCCCCACGGAGGTCTCCACCGACCTGGGCGACGAGCCCGTCGAGCTGACCCTCTACGACGGCGCCGGGCTCAAGGCCAAGGATGAGGCGCTGATCGCCGCGTTCGAGGCGAAGCACCCCAACGTGACGATCACCGGCCGCTACGACCCCGACGACGTGCAGTCCCAGAACGCCCCGCGCGTGCTGGCCTCGGACGATCCGCCGGACATCGCCCGGGTCATCGCCCTGTCCGATGTGGCCGGGGACGGGCTGCTGACCGACCTCGACGCCTACGCCGACGCCTACGGCTGGGACGAGCTCCCGGAGGGCCAGCTGGCCCAGTACCGGGTGGACGAGGACGGGGTGCGCGGCGAGGGCTCCCAGTACACGCTGGCCGACGGCTTCACCGTCACCGGCTTCTACTACAACAAGGACCTGGCCGAGAAGGTCGGGATGAGCGGACCTCCGCAGACCATGGAGGAGCTCGAGGGTCTGCTGGCCGAGGCCGAGGACGCCGGCATCGTGCCGATCATGGCCGGCAACCAGACCGGCCAGGTCATGACCAGCACGCAGATGCTGCTCAACCACGCCCTGGGGGCAGAGTCGCTCAACGAGTGGGTCTTCCACGCCCCGGGGGCCACGATCGACACCCCCGAGGCTGCCGAGGCCCTGACCACGATCCAGGACTGGGCCGAGGCCGGGTACTACCCCGCCGACACCAACGGCACCGACGCCACAGCCGCCCTGGGGCGCTTCGCCGCCGGCGAGGCCCTGTTCTACCCCTCCGGCAACTGGGACGCCGCCGCCCTGGACGAGCAGATGGGCGACAACGTCGGGTTCTTCCTGCCGCCGGCCCCCGAAGGCGGCGAGCAGGCGACGATGTCGGACCCGGCCTCGAACTTCGCCATCCCGGCCGGCTCCGACGCCAAGGACGCCGCCGCCGCGTTCCTGGACTTCCTGCGCTCCGAGGAGGCCCGCCAGATCGTCGCCGACGCCGGGTTCGCGCCCTCCGGGGAGGGCGAGGTCCCGACCACCGAGCAGGGCTCCGTCAGGGCCCAGATCCAGGACGCCTTCGCGCAGCTGGTGGAGGCCGACGGGCAGGTGCAGTTCGTGCAGAACGCCACGAACGGGCTGACCACCACCTGGAACTCCGAGGCCCAGCGCCTCGTCGACGGGGCCACCACCCCGGAGGACATGCTGGACGCGGTCCAGGCCAAGTACGAGGACGAGCTGGGCCGATGAGCACCCTCGACGGCTCCGGCGGCCCCGTGCAGGGCCTGACCCGCACCGCCCCCGCCCCGGCGCCGGCCGGGAAGGACCGGGGCCCCGAGCGGGTGCCCCGCCCCCGGCGGCGAAGGAGGAACTGGGGTGGATGGCTGTTCGCGGCCCCGGCGGCCCTGATGTACGCGGTGTTCGTGCTGCGCCCCCTGGCCGCCTCGATCCAGTACTCCTTCTACGACTGGGACGGCATCACCGTGGCCACCTTCGTGGGCCTGGAGAACTACGTGCGGGTCTTCACCGACCCGCAGCTGCTGTCCTCGATCTGGCACGCGTTCTTCCTGATCATCTTCTTCACCGTCATCCCGGTCACGGTGGCGCTGCTGGTGGCCGGGATGATCCGGGAGCTGCGGAGCAAGGGGCTGGGCAGGCTGGCCCAGACCCTGCTGTTCATCCCCTACGTCATCCCGGCCGCCGCCGCGGCCATCGCCTGGAGCTGGATGTACGCCACCTCGGGTGCGGTGAACCAGCTGCTGTCCGCCATCGGGCTCGAGTCCGTGACCCGCGCCTGGTTCGGCGACCCGGCCTGGGCGCTGCCGGCGGTCGGCCTGATCGGGACCTGGATCAACCTCGGCTTCTGCACCATCCTGCTGATGTCCGGCATCGGCAAGATCGACGTCTCCCTCTACGAGGCGGCCACGCTCGACGGCGCCGGGTTCTTCCAGACCTTCCGGGCGATCACCCTGCCCGGGCTGCGCCAGGAGATCGGGGTGTGCGTGACCATCACCGTCATTGCCGCTCTGGCCAGCTTCGACATCGTGTTCATGGCCACCCAGGGCGGGCCCGGGTACTCCACCATGGTGCCCGGTGTGCAGGTGTACCAGCTCGGCTTCACCGAGTCCCGCATCGGCCTCGCCTCCGCCCTGGCCCTGGTGCTCAGCGCGCTCGTGCTGGCCGTGATCCTGCCCCTCCAACGACTGTTCCGGGAGAAGTGACCATGCGTACCCCCACGAGCACCCGGATCCCCGGGGTCGCGCTGCTGCTGCTGGCGATGGCCTTCTCGATCTTCCCGCTGCTGAGCATGCTCAGCACCGCGCTGCAGCCCCAGGGCTCCGTGCCACTGGGCCTGAGCTGGCCCAGCGACCCGCAGTGGCACAACTTCGTCGACGCCTGGCACGTCGCCGACATCACCACCCTGGCCGGCTCCAGCTTCCTGCTCGTGCTCGGCGTGGTGCCCCTCGGGGTGCTGCTGGCCACCATGGCCGGCTACGCCCTGGGACAGCTGCGCGTCCCCGGCGGGTCGATCCTCTTCGTGCTGCTGCTGCTGGGGCTGACCCTGCCCTTCGAGGTCACCATCGTCCCGCTGTACTACCAGATCCAGGAGATGGGCCTGCTCAACACCCGTCTGGGGCTGATCCTGCCGCTGATCGGGCTGAACATGCCCTTCGCCGTGTTCTGGATGCGCGCCCACTTCCTCAACGCACCCGCCGAGCTCTCCGAGGCCGCCAGCATGGACGGGGCCGGCGCCTGGCAGTCCTTCCGCGCCGTCCACCTGCCCCTGGCCCTGCCGTCCATCGCCTCCCTGGGGCTGCTGATGTTCATCTCCACCTGGAACCAGTTCCTGCTGGCCATCGTGCTGATGGACGACCCGGCCAAGCGCACCATGGCCGGTGCCCTGCAGAACTTCGTGGGCCAGTACTCCACCGACGTGGTCCTGCTCAACGCCGGGTCCCTGCTGATCATGGCCCCCATGATCCTGGTGTTCCTCTTCTTCCAGCGCCACATCGTCAAGGCCATGCTCGCCGGCTCGGTCAAGGGCTGAGCCCACGCCGCGGATCGCCGGCGCCCACCGCGGCCGGCCTGCTCCTGCACCTCCCCACCGCTGCCCTGCCACTCTCTTCCACGGACGGAGTCCTCATGCCCTCTTCCCCCTTCCCCGCCCCGCTCCCGGCCGCCCCTGATCCGGACTGGTGGCGAACCGCGGTGGTCTACCAGGTCTATCCCCGCTCCTTCGCCGACTCCGACGGCGACGGTCTCGGGGACCTGGGCGGGCTGCTCTCCCGCCTGCCCTACCTCGCCGAGCTGGGCGTGGACGCGATCTGGCTCAGCCCCTTCTACCCCTCCCCGCTGGCCGACGGCGGCTACGACATCAGCGACTACCGCGACGTCGACCCACGGCTGGGCACCCTCGACGACTTCGACCGGGTGGTGACCGGCGCCCACGGGGCGGGCATCAGGATCATCGTCGACATCGTCCCCAACCACACCTCCGACCAGCACCCCTGGTTCCAGGAGGCCCTCGCCGCACCGGCGGGCTCCCCCGCCCGCGAACGCTACATCTTCCGGGACGGCACCGGCGACGACGGAGCCCGCCCACCCGCGAACTGGGTCTCGCACTTCGGCGGGCCCGCCTGGAAGCGGGTGGACGACGGCCAGTGGTACTGCCACCTGTTCGCCAAGGAGCAGCCGGACCTGAACTGGGACCATCCCGAGGTGCGCCAGTACTTCAAGGACACCCTGCGGTTCTGGGCCGACCGCGGGGTGGACGGGTTCCGCATCGACGTGGCCCACTCCCTGGCCAAGGACCTCTCCCACCCGCTGCGCGATCAGCCCACCCTGGACCGCATGCTCCCGCTGGACGGCACCGACCCGCTCTACGACCGCGAGGAGGTGCACACCATCTACCAGGAGTGGCGCGAGGTCTTCGACGAGTACGACCCCCCGCGGATGGCGGTGGCCGAGACGTGGCACCCGGCCAACGAGCGGACCTGGCTCTACGCCCGCCCGACGGAGCTCGGTCAGGTCTTCGACTTCTCCCTGCTGAAGTCCCGCTGGGACCGGGACCAGTTCGTGGCCGTGATCGACCAGGCCTTCGCCGGCCACGCGGGGGCGGGCGGCGGCCTCACCTGGGTGCTGTCCAACCACGACGTCCCCCGCCACGCCTCGCGGCTGGCCCTGCCGGAGGACACCGACCCGGACGCGTGGCTGCTCGCCGACGGCCGCCACCCGGCGCTCGACCCTCGGCTGGGCCTGGACCGGGCGCGGGCGGCCACCCTGATGATGCTGGCCCTGCCCGGCTCGCCCTACCTGTACCAGGGCGAGGAGCTCGGCCTGCCCGAGGTGCCCGACATCCCCCACGAGCTCCTGCAGGATCCCGTCTGGCACCGCACCGGCCACACGCTCAAGGGCCGCGACGGCGCCCGCGTCCCCCTGCCCTGGACCCGCGCCGGGGACTCCTTCGGCTTCGGCGAGGGCGGCGCGTGGCTGCCCCAGCCGGAGCACTTCGGAGAGCTGTCGGTCGAGGCCCAGGACGGGGTGGACGGCTCGACCCTCGAGCTGTACCGGCGTGCCCTGCGGATCCGCCGGGCCCACCCCGGGCTGGCCACCACCGACTTCGCCTGGGCCGAGGCCCCGTCCGGGTGCCTGGCCTACGACCGCGGCGCCGGCTTCCGCTGCCTGGTCAACCTCTCCGGCGCCGAGGTCCCGCTGCCCGCCGACGCTCGGGTGCTGCTGGCCAGCAGCCCGCTCGGCGACGGACACCTGCCGCCCGACCGCACCGTGTGGCTGGCCGTCGGAGCCGGTGCCCGGAAGGGCGACGTGTGACCTGGCCTACTCGCCGGCGGGGTGGGAGACTGGAGCCGTGCCGGCCGCCCCTCCTCGGGAGCCCCGGGACGGAGCACCCGGCATCCACCCGCCCGTTCCCCCAGCATGGGAAGTCCGATGAACTCCTCCGGCCACCACCACCACTCCACCGGGCCCGGCGACGGTGACGGCACCGACGCCACGTCCGCGGCCACCGACCCCACGTTCTACCGCTCCCCGGCCCAGGCCATCGCGGCCCCGCGGGAGACACTGGCCTATGTGGTCGCCTTCGACCGCACCGCGCAGCGCCCCGACGCGCTGACCGTCGTCGACCTCGACCCGGACTCTGACTCCTACGGGACCGTGGTCGGCTGGGAGGACATGCCCGGCACCGGGGACGAGCTGCACCACTTCGGGTGGAACGCCTGCAGCAGCGCCTTTATGCACGAGGGCCACGACATGAGCGGCCTGTCCCGCCGGTACCTGCTGCTGCCCGGGCTGCGGTCCTCCGACGTGCACGTCGCCGACACCCATCCCGATCCGCGGAACCCGCGGGTGGTCAAGACGATCACCGCCGAGGAGCTGGCCGAGAAGGCCGGCTACTCCCGCCCGCACACCCTGCACTGCGGCCCCGACGGGGTGTACCTCTCGTGCCTGGGCGCCGCGTCCGGGGACGGCGGCCCCGGCGGCATCGCGGTGCTCGACCACAGCACCTTCGACGTGATCGGCAAGTGGGAGACCGACCGCGGCCCCCAGCACCTGGCCTACGACGCGTGGTGGCACCTGATGCACAACACCCTCGTCACCAGCGAGTGGGGCACCCCGGCCATGGTGGAGAACGGCATCGTCGGCGAGCAGCTCCTCAACCAGGAGTACGGCCACGCCCTGCACTTCTGGGACCTCGCCGCCGGCAAGCACCTGCAGCGGGTGGAGCTGGGGCCCGAGCACCAGATGGCCCTCGAGCTGCGTCCGGCCCACGACCCGGAGGCGACCTGGGGGCTGGTGGACGCGGTGATCTCCACCGAGGACCTCTCGGCCTCGATCTTCCACTGGCACCGCACCGCGACCGGGGAGTGGGCCGCGGAGAAGGTCATCTCCATTCCGGCCGAACCGCTCGACGCGGACCGGCTGCCGGAGTTCCTGCGCCCCTTCGGCGCGGTGCCGCCGCTGGTCACCGACATCTCGCTGTCCGTGGACGACCGCTGGCTCTACGTCTCCTGCTGGGGCACCGGGGAGCTGAAGCAGTACGACGTCTCCGACCCGGCCCATCCGCGGGAGACCGGATCGGTGCGCCTGGGCGGGATCGGGGACCGCGCCGCACACCCCTCCGCCCCGGACACGTGGCTCGGCGGCGGCCCGCAGATGGTGGAGACCAGCCGCGACGGCACCCGGGTCTACGTGACCAACTCCCTCTACGGGGCCTGGGACGACCAGCTCTACCCCCACGGGATCGGGGCGTGGATGGCCAAGATCGACGCCGACACCGACACCGGCGGCCTGTCGATCGACGAGGAGTTCTTCCTCACCCAGGAGGACTTCCGCGGCCTGCGCGTCCACCAGATCCGGCTGGAGGGCGGGGACGCCTCCTCGGATTCCTACTGCTACCGCACCTGACCCCCGCGCTCACACCGCAGCGGCGCCCGGGGCGGCGGTCACCGCAGGCGGGTCTCGGCGGAGAGCCGGATCCGGCCCCACAGCTGATCGCTGCAGGGTGCGGGCATCAGCCCCAGGTGGGCGGTGAGCTCGTTGGCGGCCCGGGCCAGGGCGTCGCGCTCCTCGGCCGGCAGCGTCAGGGCGCTGTGGACGTAGGCCTCGACCTCGTGCTCCCCGACCGTGCCACCGGCGCGCACGGACCGGGACCAGACGTCCCGTGGCAGCAGCCCGGCCTGTCGGAGCAGCCTGCCCAGCCGGTAGGCCTGGACCATGGCCACGATGTCCTCTTCCATGCGGGTCCTTCCCGGGGTCCGGCACGACCCGGTGCGGGGTGCCGGTCGGTGACGGCAGGCCGCCTGCTCGACCTCACCAGAAGTCTGCGCCGGGCCCGGTCCCGGCTCAACTCGGTGACGCCTCGTGGCGAGGACGCTGAGCCCGCCGGGCTCCCGCCTGCGGGGCGGGGACGGCGGGCCCGTTGCGGGTCGCGCAGTCCGCGGAGCACGGTGCGGCCGTCTCAGCAGGGTCACCGGTCTGCAGCTGCTGACGCCGCCGGGCCCGCGGCCCCCGCCCCGGGTGCACGTCCTCCCCGGCTCCGGGGTGTCCGGCGCCTCCGGGCGCCGAGCACCCCGGCCGCCGCCACGGCGGCTCCGGCCAGCAGGGCCGCCGTGCCCGGCACCGGGTTCTGGGGCAGCACCCGCACCGCGACCCCGGCCAGCCCCCAGGTCACGGCCGCGGCACAGGACAGGGAGACCGGCCGCCACCACGCCAGCGCGGCACCGGCGGCGCCCGCGGCGGCCAGCGCCGCCGCGGCCCAGGCCGCAGCACCCGGCCACGGGGCGCTGATCCCGGAGGCGATCAGGGCCTCGCCGCCGCCGGCCACCGTCGCCACCGTGATCCAGCCGCTGAACAGGCCCAGCGGGACCCGCACCAGCCACCGGTCACGCACCGAGGCGGCCTCGGCCGGGTCCGTCGGCGCCGCCCGGGTGCAGGCCACCACGGCAGCGGCGGCCGTCACCGCGATCAGGGGCAGCTGCAGGGCCGGGAGGTCCTGGGCCCACACCCAGAGCCCGGACAGGCCCACCGCGCACGCCGTGGGCCAGCCGGTGCGGCGCAGGACCGGGTCCCGGCGCCGGGCCGGCAACGCCTGGTGGACGGCGTGGCCGAAGAGCCCGGCGTAGATGGGCCCCCAGATCACGAAGGCGTAGTTGGCCGGCACCACCGGGCTGGGGCCGGCGGCGGCGTCCCCGTAGTCCCCGGAGACCCCGAGGACGAAGCCCCCGCCCACCGCCGCGGCCACGGTGACCTGGCGCAGCACATCACGGTCGACCATGGCTCATCTGCTCTCCTCGGGCCTGTCTCCATGATGACGCGCCGCACGGCAGCAGAACAGCCCGCGTTCCCGCGGTGAGGAGTCCGGGCCGGGACGGTGCGGGTCAGGCGGTGGGTGCGGTCATTCGTGGCGCAGGGCGGTGATGGGGTCCTTGCCCGCGGCCCGGACGGCCGGGATCGTGCCCGCCGCGAAGGCGATCGCGAGCACGGCCACGGCGATCAGTGCGATCTCCGGGGCCCGGAAGGCGAACAGGGACAGCCCCGGCAGCCCCGCCAGGAACTCCTCGGCCAGCCACCGGGCCACCCAGGACCCGGCCACCACCCCGGTGGTCACGCCGAGGACCGCGCCGAGGAGGCCGATGAACACCGCCTCCAGGGTGAACAGCCCGAAGACCTTCGTCCCGCTGGTGCCCAGGGCCTTCATCAGCCCGATCTCGCGGGTGCGCTCCTGCACGGACATCAGCAGCGTGTTGACGATGCCCAGGCTCGCCGCCAGCAGGGCGATCACCGCGCACGTGTTGAGGATCCAGATCACGGCGTCGATCACGGTGCGGAACATCCCCAGCTGGTCCTCGACCGTGGAGGCGACCATGCCGGCCTCCTCCAGCCGCTCCTGCACCGCGGGAGCCTGCGCGGGATCGTCCATGACGGCCCGCGCCATGATGTAGGTGGCCGCCACCTCCTCCGGGCCTCCGCTGACCTGGTAGGCGTAGAGACGTTCGTTGAAGGAGGTCGAGGGCAGCGGGTTCATCGCGACCCCCGCCAGGCTGGCCTGGGTCACCCCCGAGACCGTGGCCTCGAACGTCTGCTCCGTCCCGGCCGTGTTCGTCATGACCACCTCGAGGACCTCCCCGACCGCGTCCTCCGCCGAGGTGAAGCCGAGGTCGGCGACCCAGCTGTCGGGGATGGCGAGCTCGTCCGCGCCGTCCGCGGCCGTGGCTCCGGCGACCACCTGCAGGCCCTCGCCGTCGACCGGGATGCCGAGGGCCAGCTGGAACCTCGCCCCGTCGGCGCGCAGATAGGTGGGGACCACGTTGTAGACCGGGTGCACCGAGGCCACTCCCCGGGTGTCCTCGACGACGGTGATGTCCTCCTCCGACAGACCCGCGAAGGACACGCCGAACCCGGTGGCGACCTGGGTGTCCGCAGGGTCGTAGGAGCGTGGGCCCGTGCCCGTCGACAGCTCCAGCAGCGGCTGGGACTTCTGCACGTACAGCGCGTCCGTGTCGCCGAAGGCGGCCACGGTCTCGTCGATGTAGCGGTTCACCCCGGTGCCCATGCCGGAGGTCAGCGTCAGGGTCAGCGCGCCGATGAAGACCGCCACCACGGTCAGCACGGTGCGGATCCGGCCCCGGAAGGTGCTGGCCACGGCCGAACCGACCATGTCGGTCCACGTCACCGGGCGCCTCCGGAGGCCCCGAGGACGACCTCGTCCCGATCGGCCGGAACGACGGCGTCGAGCGGGTCCGCCGGTGCGGGGGCCGGAAGGTCCACGATCAGCCCGTCGCGCAGGTGCACCTGGCGGTCGCAGCGTGCGGCCAGCTCAGCGTCGTGGGTGACGACCACCGCCGTGATGCCCCGCTCCTGGTTGAGCTCGAAGAGGATGTCCTGGACCACCGCCCCGGTGGCCGAGTCGAGGTTGCCCGTCGGCTCGTCGGCGAAGATCACGGACGGGTCGTTGACCAGCGCCCGGGCGATCGCCACCCGCTGCTTCTGGCCCCCGGACAGGTCGGTGGCCCGGGCCCCGGCCTTCTCCGCCATCTCCAGCCGCTCCAGCACCGCCAGGCCGCGGCGGCGGCGCTCCGCACGGCCCACCCCGGCGATCTTCAGGGGCAGCACCACGTTCTCCAGCACCGTCTGCCCCGGGGTGAGGAAGAACTGCTGGAAGACGAACCCGAACATCGAGTTGCGCAGTGCGTTGAGCTCCCGGGCCGAGAGGGACCCGGCGTCCTGGCCCCGCACCGCCACCGACCCGGAGGTCGGCGCGTCCAGCAGGGCCAGCAGGTGCATCAGGGTGGACTTGCCCGACCCGGACTTGCCCACGATCGCCACGGACTCCCCCGCCTCGATCGCCAGGCTCACCGAGCGGAGAGCCGTGAAGGCGTTGGCACCGTGGCCGTAGGTCTTCACCAGGTCCTCGGTCTGCAGCACCGCAGGAATCATCCGGGGCGTCCTTCCCATGTCCGCGCAACCACCCGTGGCCATCCCGGGGACAAGATCAGGGGCAACCGGTGCGGGACGGCGTCACACACCCACTTCATCATGTGCGAAGGCACACGAAGAGGGGAAACCGGCGAATGTCCCCACAAGGGAGGCCCATCGCGCCGGCCCGGCGCTGTCCCGCGGGCCGGTCCCGGCCGGGCCGCAGCCGGGCCGCGGTTGCGCGGCGCAGGCCGCCTCACCGGGCCGCCCGGCAGCGCACGCCTCGCCGGCCCGGGACCGGGCATCGGGCGCCGGCGCGCCCGGTCCACCCCGCCCACGGCTCCGCGACGGCCACCGAGGTCCCCCGCCCCCGGGACGCGGGCACGGCAGCGCATGGCCGGGTTTCGGCACGTCCCGGGGACGCCGCGCTGCCGCTGCCCGGCGCGGGGCTCGGCGCGGGAGTCGGCGCGGGAGTCGGCGCGGGAGTCGGCGCGGGACTCGGCGGCGGCACCGAGCATGTCTGCTCGTACGCCGGTTCGGAGCCGGAGTGCGCCCGGCCCGGACCGGCCACGGTCGAGGAAGCGGACGCGCCCGGGCGTCCCGGGCACGTGAGCCCCCCCAGGGCGGTCCGGAGCCGTCAGCGCCCGGTCGGCGCGCCGTGCGCGGTGCTGCGGCACACCTCGGCCCACGGTGTGGCCTCGAGGCCGGAGTGCCGGCGGGCGGCTGCGTCGTCGAGCACGTATGGCCGGTTCCACTGACAGGCCGGAGCGCGTCACTCCCGCAGCACGGGGACAACCGGGGAGATGCCGGCCAGCGCGGGACCGCGGTGCCGCACCGGTCCCGGCACGGACGACACCCCTGCGGGGCGCTCCCGCAGGGGTGTCGTCCGGCAGGCTTCGCCGGGTGCGGGTCAGCCGCGGCGGCGGGTGCGCACCAGGGCGACGACCCCGGCGAGCAGCCCCAGCAGCCCGGCGACCAGCCCGGCCCAGCCCAGCCCCGTGCCGGTGGACACCTGGGTGGAGGCCTCCTCGGCCGCGGCGGCGGCCTCGGTGCTGTCGTCGGTGGCGTGCCCGTGGCCGTCGGCCTCGGCGGCGGTGGTGGTCAGGGACGGGGCCGGGTGCTCGGGCTCGGCCTCCCCCTCGGCCGTGGGCTGGTCCCAGGCCACGGACCGGCCGTCGGTGTAGGACTGGGTCACCGGCAGCAGCAGGGTGGTCCCCTCCTCGGGGAGCGGGCCGACCGAGATGGTGAAGGTCTGGAACTCGCCCGGCGCGATCGCGTGCTCCTCGTCCGCCGTCCAGGTGATGGTGGCGGCCGCCTCGGAGATGGCACCCTCCCCGACCTGGACCGGTTCCGGCAGCTGCTCCTCGGTGATCTCGGTGCTCCAGCCCTCCACGGGCTTGACCCGCACCGAGGCGAACGGGGTGTCCTCGGGCAGGGTGAGCTCCAGCTTGTTCGTGGAGGCGGTGTCGGACTCGTTGGGCACCGAGAAGGTGACCTGGGCGTAGCCCTCTGCGGCGGTGGAGGTCGAGGTCGCCGAGACGTGGGCGGCGGCGGGGGACAGCCCCAGCGCCGTCAGCCCCGCGGCGACGGCCAGGACGGACGTGCTCGTGATCAGGCGCGGGGCAATGGTGTTCGTCATGAGAGTGGGCCTTTCGTTCGCGCCGCCGGAGCCCGGCGGCGCGGGAGGAGTCGTGGGGTCAACCGCAGGCGGGCGCCCGGGAGCACCCCGCCGGGGTCATCCCCAGCAGGTTCTCCTCGGCGCCCACAGGGCGGGCGGCCCGCGCACCCGGTCCCGCCGCAGGCCCCGCCACCTCACCCTGGGGCGCTGCGCCGGGGGCAGGTCCCCCTGCCGGAACCCCAGGGGCAGGCGGGGCGGGCGGGGTCCGGCGACCAGGGGCCGCAACCAGGCGAGCGCCCACTCCAGGGCGTTGTCCGCCGTCGAGATCACCACGGCGGTGAGCAGCACCGCCGCCACGTGGCCGGCCAGCATGGCCACCCCCGTCCCGTCCAGGCCGTGGTGTCCCGCTCCGGAAGCGGTCCCGGGCAGGCACGACGGGCCGGGTGCGGGGGGCAGGTGGTGGCCGTGGCCACCGGCAGGGCAGTCCGCGGGGATCGACCAGGCGGTGAAGATCTCGTGCAGCCCGAGTTGGGTGGCCCCCAGGAGCGCGAGCACGCGGGGCAGGCGCAGCGTCCGCCGGGCCACCCGGGCCACGGGGCCCAGGAGGCCCGCGCCCAGTCCCAGCATCGGCAGGGCAGGGGGAGGAGCGCCGCCGGCCGCGAGGTGTCCGGCGGCGGCCAGGGAGAGGACGACGGCGGTGATCAGCAGCGCCCGGAGCCGGCACGCTGCCGCGCGCCGGCTCATCGGCTGTCTCCCACTGCTGCCCCCTGCCCTGGGCCGGCACACCGCTCGGGCCCCTGGTCCGGAAACCTACCAGGGGTGAGGCCGCGGCGGAAAACCGGTGCGGCGTCCTCGCGCGCGTCCGGCCGACTAGGGTTCGACCCATGCAGTCGACCAGGGCGGGCCGGGCCACACCGGGTCCGCACAGCGAGGAGCGGAGGGCCTGCCGGGCGGTCCTGGCGGTCCTCGCCGCCCTGACCGCGATGCTGCTGATGCTCCTGGCCGTCCCGGCCGCCGTGGCCCACACGGAGCTGCCGGCCACCGGGCACGTCACCCCGTCGGCCGCTCACGGGGGTCTGGTGGCCCACCACGCCGCCCAGACGCTGGTCTATCTGGGGATCTTCGCCGCGGCCGGTCTGGCCGTCTTCGACCTCCTGCTGCTCGCCGCCCCGCCCGGCACGGCGCCGGGCGGCCGACGCCGGGTCCGCGCCCTGGCCGGCCTCGGGGCCGCCGCGGCGGTGGCCGGGGCCGTGGCCTCCGTCCCGGCCACGGCGATGTGGCAGAGCGGAGCCGCCCTGACTGCCCTGGCCGACCCGGTCCTGTGGCGGACCGCGCTCGGCTCCGACGCCGCGGTGGCCGCGGGCATGACCGTCGCCGGCACGGTCGTGGCCGTGGGCGCCCTCCCCCGGGCTGCGGGCGACCGGGCGTCTCCGGCCGGCCGGCTGGCACTGGGCGGGGTGGCCGTGGCCGTGGCCTCGCTGGTGGTCGTGGGCCACAGCCGCGCCGTCCAGCCGAGCTGGCTGGTGGTCACCGCCGATGCGGTGCACGTGGCCGCAGGCGTCGTCTGGATCGGCGGGATCCTGGGGCTGCTCGCCGTGCTGGGGCGGGCCCGGGACCTCCCGGTCCGCCAGGCGACGGCGACGCTGGTGCGGTTCTCCTCCGTGGCCGCCGGGTCGGTGCTGGCCCTCACGGTGGCCGGTGTGATCCTGGGGTGGCGGATCCTGGGTGGCGTCGAGGACCTGGTGTCCACCCGCTACGGCTGGCTGCTGCTGCTCAAGGTCCTGGTCGTCGCCGGCGTGGTCGGCGTCGCCGCCTGGAACCGCTACGTGCTCCTCCCCCGGCTGCGCGCCCGCCCCGACCGGGCGGCGCGGGACGATCTGCGCTCCGCGCTGCACAGCGAAGGGGCCCTGCTGCTGTTCGTCCTGGTGCTCACCGGAGTGCTCAGCTCCCTCAGCCCCTGACGGCCCGAGGCGCTGCTCAGGAGCGGGTGAGGTCCCGCCTGCGCGTGGTGACCGCCCAGATCACGAAGGCGTCGAAGGCGATGACCACGATGTTCCACAGCGGATAGAAAGGCATCCACAGGAAGCTCACGACGATGCTCAGACCGGCGAGGACGACCGCGAGCGTGTGCGCCCACAGGGCTCCCTGGATCAGGGCGAAGCCGGTCACGGCGAGGACGGCGCCGGCGATGAGGTGGGTCCAGCCCCACCCGGTCATGTCGAAGGTGAAGATGTACTCCTCGCCGTACACGTAGAACTCGTCGTTGAACAGCGCCACGAGGCCCTGGAACGCGTGCAGGACCCCGACCAGGACCATGAAGATGCCGGCTGCGGCCGTCCCGACCCTCGCGCCGCCGCTGTGGTCCCGTCGGCCGGTGTCCTGGTCGAATGTGGTGGTCGCCATGACTGCTCCCTCCGGTAGGTGTCCCGCAGGCTCCCCGCGGGACGGGTTGACCATCGACACCACGGTCCGCCTCCGACCACCGGGCGGCATCACCCGATCCAGGTGAATCCGTGCCGGGTGGGTCCGTACCGGGTGGATCCCTGCCGGATGGTCCCAGCCCGGTGATGGCGACGGCCCGGAGGGCACCCCGCCGTCCTGCCGGCTCCGCCCGGCCGACGCCCCGTCCTGCCGGTGACGGCTCCAGGACCCCGCCCACAGGAGAGAGGCTCAGAGGAGTCCGAGGACAGCGCCACCGGTCACGAGGAGACCGGCCGCGAACATCGCCGCGGCGACCATGATCAGGCCCAGCACCGCCATCGCGGTGAGCCGCTGGAAGCGGACCATGTCCATCTCGGTGGCGCGGGCGAGGAGGACGACGAGCAACAGGGCCGCCGTCAGCAGGAGCATCCCGGCGAAGACCATGTCCCTGTGCTCCTTTCCGCGCCCCGGCCGCACGGGTCCGGCGGCCCGGGCGCTGCTCCCCCGACGAGGCACCGTGGGCAGCGCGTCCCGTGCCGACCACGCCTCCGGGCGTTCCGGCTCTCTCCCCAGGTCCCCCGCCGGCCGTCGTCCCCACCCGTCGTCGGCCCTGTCCTCCCTACCTGAGCACCCCGGGCGTGCGGTTCTCAACTGTGCATGCAAAAGCGTGTTCACCGACGGACACAGAGAAACGCGCAGGTCACGGCGCCGGCAGGTCCCGCGGCCGGCCGGTGCGGTGCTGCGCGCGGACCTCGGGAGGCAGGTGTGCGGGGCACGACGACGCGCTCGCGCTCCGCTCGCTCCGCCCTGTGTCAGCGGCGCCGCCCAGCCGAGCCCGCGGCGGCATCCGCCGCGAGGTGCTGGTGGTGCTGGAGAAGCACGACCGAGTCGTCGATGCTCGCCGGGTGGCCCTGCGGGTCCGCGATCCGCCGGGGGCGGGTCTCGGCGACGCGGACCGTCCACTGCGCGGGGTCGAGGTCCAGTTCCTCGACCTCCTCGGCGGGCGTGCGGAACCGCGGCTCGTGCGCCGGTGGCAGGTCCGCCCAGGCCGGAGCGGAGGCGTGGCCGGTGATCAGCAGGTGCCCGCCCGGCGCGACGTGGCGTGCCGCGGCCCGCAGGATCTCGGTGCGGGGCAGGGCGACCGGTGAGTGCAGGAAGCTGGCCGTGACGAGGTCGTACCGGTCGTCCTCGTCCAGGGTCGAGAGGTCGGCGGCGACGAACGAGATCCGGTCGGCGGGGATCCCCGCCGATCGGGCGGCCTCGGTGGCCCGCCGGATCGCGGTGCCGGAGATGTCGATGCCGGTGGCCGTCCAGCCGTGCTGGGCGAGCCAGATCGCGTCCGCGCCCTCGCCGCACCCCAGGTCCAGGGCGCGCCCCGGCACCAGGTCCGCGGCGATCTCGGCGAGGACCTGGTTGACGCGCCCCGACCACATCCGCTCGGCGGAGGTGTAGCGGTGCTCCCAGTACTCGCTCGGGGCCGGCCCCGCCGCGTGATCCTGGGCGGCGGCGCGGTCGAAGTCCTCGGCGACCAGGGCCGCGTTCACGGCTCCGCCGGTGAGGGCGCCCGCGCCGATGGACATGGGCACGGTCAGGCCGGCGCTGGTGACGTTGCCGGCCGCCCAGATGCGGTCGTTGCTGGTCCTGCCCGTCCCGTCCACGGCCAGGAACCGGCCCATCGGCGTGTCCGTCGTGGCGAGGCCGAGATGGTCGAGGAACGCGGTGTGCGGCCGCGGGGTGCCGGCCGTGAAGAGGGCGTCGACCGCGGTCAGCGCGCCGTCCGCGGTGCGCACCGCGTCGATGCCCTCGGAGGCGCCGAGGACCTCGACGACCGGGGAGGCGACGAGGTCGATGCCCCGGGATCGGAGCCGGAGCTCGGCCGCGGCGTCCAGGGGCCCGAGCCCCGCCGTGAACACGGTCACCGTGTCGCTCCACTGCCGGACGAGCTGGGCCTGGTGCAGACCCAGCGGTGAGGTCGTGAGCACACCGAGTCGCTGATCGGCGACCTCCCAGCCGTGGCAGTAGGGGCAGTGCAGCACGGTGCGGCCCCACCGCTCCGCCAGCCCCGGGATCCCCGGCAGCTCGTCGGTCATCCCGGTCGCCACGATCACCGTCCGCGCCTGCACCGGCTCACCCTCGTGCAGCGTCACCTCGACCCCGGCCCCGGACGGATCCACCCGCTCCACCGTTCCGCGGGTGATCCGCACCCCGTAGGCGGAGACCTCGGCCCGCCCGCGCTGGAGCAGCTCGGCCGGCGGCACTCCCTCCTGGCCGAGCACCCCGTGCATGTGCCCCGCGAACCGATTGCGGGGACTCCCCGCGTCGACCACCAGCGTGCGCCGGCGCGCCCGCCCCAGGAGCAGGGCGGCGCTCAGCCCCGCTGCCCCGCCACCGATCACCACGACGTCCCACTGCATGTTGTCCATGGACCGAGTCTGCGGGGCAGGCGCAAACTGTGGCAAACTTTCTTGCAGAATTGGCAAACCGGGAGCGAGCCGGCAGGACGTGAGGGGACGGGATGAGCGGGGAGCTGGACCAGGTGGGGCCACGGCTGCGGGCGGCACGCCGTGCCCGCGGCCTGACCCTGGAGGAGCTGGCCGCGCGGGCCGGCATGTCCACGAGCACGCTGTCGAGGCTGGAGTCGGGCAAGCGCCAGGCCTCGCTGGAGCTGCTGGTGCCCCTGACCCGGCAGCTGGGGATCCGCATCGACGACCTCCTGCAGCCCGAGGCCCGTGATCCCCGGGTGCGCCGCCCGGTCGTTCGTCGGGACGGACTCACCATCGCCCCGCTCACCCCCGAAGGGGCGGCCGTCCACACCTACAAGATCACCTACCCGCCCGTCGACACGCTGCCGGAGCTGCGGGTGCACGACGGGTACGAGTGGCTCTACGTGCTCACGGGCAGGCTCCGGCTCCGGCTGGGCGAGCAGGACCTGGTCCTCACCCGCGGCGAGGCAGCCGAGTTCGACACCCACGTGCCGCATGCCATGAGCGCCGCGGGCGGACATCCCGCGCAGGTGCTGAGCATCTTCAACGGGGACGGTGTCCGCATGCACACCCACCTGGCCCAGGAATGACAGCCCAGCCGTGACAGTGCAGCCATGACAGCACCGCCATGACGGTGCTGAGGCACGGCCGGAGCCGCCCGTCGGGCCCCCCGTGCGGGGTGCCCGGTGGGCGGCTCCGGTGGTCCGCGCCCGGCGGTCTACGCCCGGTGCCTCCGGCGCGGGTGGCCGCGGGGCGGGGTCCGGGGTGCTCAGTCGCGCTGCTGCTGGGCGGTTTCGGCGGCGGTGAGGATGCCGGCGGCCTCGGGGTGGGTGGCGGCGTAGTCCTGGTGCACCTCCTGCACGTGCAGGTCGGTGCCCTGGATGTCCTTGGGGACCATCGAGACGGCGATGAAG
>NZ_WOGU01000048.1:0-1119 GCF_009735315.1 Kocuria sediminis | reverse complement strand
GTCGCCGACTTTGTCGGTGATCCAGTCGTGGAAGGCGCCGATGTGGTGTTCGGAGGGGACGAGGACGCCGCCGGTGGCGTAGATCTTGGAGTTCATGGCGGGTTGGCAGCGTTCGCAGGCGTCGAAGTCCTGTTGGTTGACGCGGTGGAAGAGCTCGACGGAGGCGGTGACGTCCTTGCCGGATTCCACGACGGTGGGCAGGTAGAGCCAGTCGCACTCGACGATGGTGTGGTCGGCGGCCATGGGGAACATGCGGTGGATGATGACGTGGTCGGGGACGAGGTTGACGAACACGGTGGGTTTGATGGTGATCGCGTAGTAGCGGCGGTCGTGCTCGTCGTCCACGCCGGGGAGCTTGTCGAGGCCTTCGGAGCCGTCGACGGTGAAGCCGGCGACGTTCTCGCCGAACTCGGCGCCGTGGCCGACGAAGTACTGGGCGGCGAGGCCGTCGGCGAACTCGGGCAGGACCTCGGTGAGTTCGGGGTGGATGGTGGCGCAGTGGTAGCACTCCATGAAGTTCTCGATGATGAGCTTCCAGTTGGCCTTCACGTCGTAGGTGATGCGCCGGCCCAGGGCGAGGTTGGCGATGTCGTAGCCCTCGATGGCCTGGGTGTCGCCGAGGCGTTCTTCGATGTCGCCCATCACGTCCTCCTCGAAGGAGGGGGGGTTCTCGGCCAGGCAGACCCAGACGTAGCCGAGGTACTCGCGCACCGGGATGGTGACCAGTCCGTATTCCTGGCGGTCGATGTCGGGCATCTTGGTGAGGTTGGGGGCGGCGATGAGCTTGCCGTCGAGGTCGTAGGTCCAGGCGTGGTAGGGGCACTGGAAGGAGCGCTTGGCTTCCCCGGTGTCCTCCATGCACAGTTTCACGCCGCGGTGGCGGCAGATGTTGTAGAAGGCGCGGATGCCGTGCTTGCGGTTGCGGGTGATGATGATCGATTCCCGGCCGATCTGCACGGTGCGGTAGGCCCCGGGCTTGTCGAGGTCACCGGCGCGCACGGCGCAGAACCACATCTGCTCGAAGATCCGTTCCTGCTCGGCGCGGAAGACGGCCTCGTCCACGTAGCTGGATCCGGGCAGGGTGGAGATCAGGGACTCCGAGACAACATTGGTCGACAA
>NZ_WOGU01000047.1:0-723 GCF_009735315.1 Kocuria sediminis | reverse complement strand
CCGATCCCTAGTCGGCATAGTTTATGGTTAAGACTACGACGGTATCTGATCGTCTTCGATCCCCTAACTTTCGTTCCCTGATTAATGAAAACATCCTTGGCGAATGCTTTCGCAGTAGTTAGTCTTCAGCAAATCCAAGAATTTCACCTCTGACAGCTGAATACTGACGCCCCCGACTATCCCTATTAATCATTACGGCGGTCCTAGAAACCAACAAAATAGAACCGCACGTCCTATTCTATTATTCCATGCTAATGTATTCGAGCAAAGGCCTGCTTTGAACACTCTAATTTTTTCACAGTAAAAGTCCTGGTTCCCCCCACAGCCAGTGAAGGCCATGAGGTTCCCCAGAAGGAAAGGTCCAGCCGGACCAGTACTCGCGGTGAGGCGGACCGGCCAGCCAGACCCAAGGTTCAACTACGAGCTTTTTAACTGCAACAACTTTAATATACGCTATTGGAGCTGGAATTACCGCGGCTGCTGGCACCAGACTTGCCCTCCAATTGTTCCTCGTTAAGGGATTTAGATTGTACTCATTCCAATTACGAGACCCAAAAGAGCCCCGTATCAGTATTTATTGTCACTACCTCCCCGTGTCGGGATTGGGTAATTTGCGCGCCTGCTGCCTTCCTTGGATGTGGTAGCCGTTTCTCAGGCTCCCTCTCCGGAATCGAACCCTAATTCCCCGTTACCCGTTGCCACCATGGTAGGCCACTATCCTAC
>NZ_WOGU01000046.1:0-1203 GCF_009735315.1 Kocuria sediminis | reverse complement strand
GGGTCGGTGGGGCGGGTCAGTCCTGGACGCGGGTGAGGTCGGCGTCCTCGTAGCGGACCATCTTCGAGCCGGTGACCAGTTTGTGGCCCAGCCACAGGGCCAGGAACAGGGGCAGGCCGATGTAGGCGGTGGCCGCCGCGAGCAGGTCGACCTCCCCGAGGAAGGCCTGGTAGTTCTGCCCCAGGATCACCACCGCGCACAGCGCCAGGGCGATCACCGGCCCCAGCGGGAAGAACCGGGCCCGGTAGGGCAGCTCCGCCAGGTCGTGGCCCTGGGTGGTGTAGGCCTTGCGGAAGCGGTAGTGGCTCCAGGCGATGCCCATCCACACGATGAACCCGGCCAGCCCCGAGGCGCTGACCAGCCACACGTAGGCGTCCCCGTCGCCGATGAAGGTGGTCAGGAAGGACGCCCCGCCCACCACGGTGGTGGCCAGCAGCGCGTTCATCGGCACCCCGCGCCGGTTCACCTTCGCCAGGAAGCGCGGGGCCTTGCCGGAGTCGGCCAGGGCCCAGAGCATGCGGGTGGAGGCGTAGAGCCCGGAGTTGCCGGCGGAGAGGATGGCGGTGAGGATCACCGCGTTCATCACCGAGGCCGCCGCCAGCACCCCGGCGTTCTCGAACACCAGGGTGAACGGGGAGATGGAGATGTCCTCCACGTCGCTGGTGAGCAGGTTCGGGCTGGTGTGCGGGATGAGGAACCCGATCACCGTGATCGCCCCGACGTAGAAGAGCAGGATCCGCACGAACACGGTGCGGATGGCCTTGGGCACGTTCTTCTGCGGGTCCTGGGCCTCACCGGCGGCCACACCGACCAGCTCGGTGCCCTGGAAGGAGAAACCGGCCACCATGACGATCGCCAGGATCCCCGCCCCACCGCCCACGAACGGGGCCTCGCCGGTGGTCCAGTTCGCGAAGCCCGGGGAGTCCCCGCCCAGCACGCCCACGATCATCAGGATGCCCAGCACCAGGAAGACCACCACGGTGGCGACCTTCACCAGGGAGAACCAGAACTCGCTCTCACCATAGGCGCGGGTGGACAGGGCGTTGAGCAGGAACAGGATCAGCAGGAACGCCCCGGACCAGATCCAGGACGGGACGTCGGGCAGCCAGTAGCGCATGATCAGCGCGGCGGCCACCAGCTCGGCGGCCACGGTGATCGCCCAGTTGTACCAGTAGTTCCAGCCGATGGCGAAGCCGAAGGAGG
>NZ_WOGU01000045.1:0-1289 GCF_009735315.1 Kocuria sediminis | reverse complement strand
TGGATCGACCGCTGCCACCCGTTCGGGTGGACCAGGACCAGCCCCGACATCCTCAAGATAGCCAACCGGTCAACGACTTCAATGACGAGCCCTTAGAAGCCTGTTGCACGAGTAGTTCGCGTCAATAGGTGCGCGACTTTGGATCGCACGA
Organism: Kocuria sediminis; assembly: GCF_009735315.1. Classification (NCBI taxonomy): domain Bacteria; kingdom Bacillati; phylum Actinomycetota; class Actinomycetes; order Micrococcales; family Micrococcaceae; genus Kocuria; species Kocuria sediminis. The sequence continues at coordinate 1,138 of NZ_WOGU01000045.1, read as the reverse complement.
GAGCGTATCGGTAGCGGACGGCAAAAAGTGAAGGAAAAATTGCGTATCGCAAACGGTGGATAGGCAGGTCCCAGGAACCGAGGCAGGACTCCGATCGCCCTCCAAAGGATTTTTTAAATTTGGTGAAGCCCGACCAAGGGTGATCGGGGCCCGCGTCCTCTGGTGCGATACCTCCAAGATCAAACTGGGCGAGCCCCAGTTTTTTTGCCTCAAGGATCATTCGAACTGTTTGGGCATTTCCGGCATTCAATTTCCTATGCTCATAGTCCATTCCTCCATAGGCCTGAATGCGCGTACCTTCCCAATCGTAAACCAACGTGACCTCAAGGACTTTCTCGGCTAACCAGGCTATATATAACCTAGCCACTCCGAAAGGCATTAATACTTGGGCAACTGTTCTAAGATAGTCGTTTTGTTTACGGACGTACCCATGGCGTTGGGCAATGGCGTCAAGTATAGGAATGAGTAGCTCGATGTCCTTAGGGTCGGTTGAATCCGTGAATGTGACACCCTTCTTGTGAATATTTCGATACCTTTTTCGGTTGTGGCCGTCCATATCTTGGAGGATGTCATTTTCGTCACGTGTGAGGTCGATGATCTGTGTGTATTCGGGCAGGGCATCGTGCGGGGCGCGGCGCAACCCTCGATGACGCAACGCTTCCTGCGTAGATTCCCGCGCTCGGGAAAGGCCTGAGCCGAGAGGTGGTTCCACGCGAATGAACCAACAATTCTCAGTACGAGCTATCTGCCTAAGATCCGCGAGAGCGGCATCAAATTCCTCCACTGTATTCACATCCGGCCCGTGAGGACAGTGCAGGTAACGCCAGCCCATCCCGCTGCGAAGTACTGCGAGGTAGGCCCAATTATCCCCGGACCTCTGGAAGACCGTGTTTCCAAGAGCGCGTTCGAAAATTGCCCACGGGTCAGATTGATAGATGTTCCCCACGCCTCAAATGTACAGGTAGATGGCGGTGGGCGGGGAAGGAAGTGAGTTGAGCCCCGAATAGTGACGTAGCACGGTGGCCTTGCTCGTCGTTCCAGATGAGAGCACGGCCATGGCGGGGACGGCCGCGTCGATGGGTGACATCCGATCTGGCCTGCCCGCAGGGCGGCCTGGAAGGATGTTGCTGCGCCCGCG